>JALEVV010000030.1 GCA_022788185.1 Spirochaetales bacterium
TAAGGAGTAAAGCCGTGAGTGTTAGCATGAGACTAAAGCGCTTCGGGTCCAAGAAGAGACCTTACTATCGTGTTGTTGTTATGGACAGCAGAGCTGCCGCAACAAGCAGAACAATCGACGAGATCGGAACATACCATCCTGTCGAAGCAGAGGACAGACAGACATCAATCGATGCCGCAAAGGCAGCAGAATGGCTGGCTAAGGGTGCAAACCCCTCCGCAACAGTCAAAAAGATTCTGAACTCAAAGGGAATTTCTTGTAACCGCACCGTCCAGGGTTGAGTCCGGAGGTTCAGTTATGGAGAAGGAACTTGTTGAATTCGTAGTCAAGAGCCTTGTCGATAACCCCGATGAAGTATCCGTCAATAAGGTTGAAGGTGAGAAGTCCACGATTCTTGAGCTCCGCGTGGCTCAGGATGATGTAGGCAAAGTCATCGGAAAACAGGGCAGAATTGCAAAAGCGATTAGAACCATTCTTTCCGCCAGCGCAACTAAAGACGGCAAAAGGGCCGTTCTGGAGATTTTAGACTAACTATGGATAAACAGCTGCTTGCTACCGCCACAGTGGGAAAGACACATGGTGTCGAGGGTTTTCTCAGGATCAACTCCCTCTCAGGGGAGTATGACCATCTTATGAAACTCGACAGTGCCATACTCGAGACAAAGGACGGTAAACAGGTGGCTGTTTCTGTTGAGGACGTCAAGGTCCATTCCTCACAGATCCTTTTCCGTTTCAAAGGATATGAGAGCCCTGAGAAGGCACGCTTCCTCTCAGGATCCGTCATGTACATTACCCGTGACAAGGCACCCCGTCTCAAAAAGGGTGAGTATTACGTTGCCGATCTCATCGGCCTGGACATGATATATGACGGCGAGACTGTCGGTAAGGTCGAATACCTTTCGGACGGTGCTCAGGGACTCTATCTAAACGTGCGTCTCCCGTCAGGAGAGATTCGCATAGTACCCAACATTCCTTCCTTTGTTTCCAGACCCGATCTGGAAAAAGGGTGCATCACACTCCTGATGAAGGAACTGCTTGACTGATGCACATAGACATCCTGACCCTTTTCCCCGACATGATAAGGGCCTTTTTCGAAAACTCGATAATGGCCAGGGCAGTGGAGAAGGGGATCATCACTTACAGCATAATCGATTTCAGGGAATATACCCACGACAGGCACAGGACATGTGATGACGTGCCGTACGGCGGGGGAGCGGGGATGGTTCTGAAGCCGGAACCCCTTTTCGAAGCCCTGAACACCATAAACGCAAAAGAAGCCAGAGTCGTTTTTCCCACCCCGTCGGGTAAGCTTTTCAACCAGGACTACGCCCAGTCCCTCTCCCTTGAGAAGCGTCTTGTCTTCATCTGCGGTCACTATGAAGGCCTTGATCAGAGGGTCATAGATGAGTTCGTGGACGATGAGATCAGCATCGGGGATTACGTGCTCACAAGCGGTGAGACGAGCTCAATCGTCATCATCGATGCGCTCTTCCGGCTCATCGACGGAGTCATCTCCAGCGAGAGCCTTGAGGATGAGAGTTTTTCTTCTCCTCTATTGGAATATCCCCAATATACAAGGCCCGAAAGGTATTGCCAAAAAAACGTTCCCGATGTATTATTATCCGGTCATCACGAAAGGATTGCTACCTGGCGTGTTTTCCAAAGGCTCGAAAAAACGATGCTGAGCCGGCCGGAATTGCTGACCACCGCCTCTCTCGACGTGGAAAGCAGAAAAAAACTTATAAAACTGTTGGATAATAAGGGAACCAGTGAAAATGGACGTAATTAAGGCTATTGAAGCAAAGCAGCTCAAGAAAGATGCAGAGAACTTCTCTGTAGGTGACACAATCAAAGTATTCTTCAAGATCGTTGAAGGCACAACCGAAAGAATCCAGGTATTCGAAGGTATCGTCATTGCAAAGAACAACACAGGTATCGGCAGATCCTTCGTTGTCAGAAAGATCAGCTATGGCGTAGGTGTTGAGAGAATCTTCCCTCTCCACTCACCGAGAATCGACAAGATCGAAGTTGTCAGATACGGCCGTGTCAGAAGAGCCAAGCTCTACTACATCAGAGGTAAGGTCGGTAAGGCTGCAAAGGTCAAGGAGCTTATCAGAAAGAAGGCAAAATGAGTTTTGTCTTATAAATCTTTTTAGGGTGGTCTTAGGGCCACCTTTTTTTATATAATGAAATCATGAAGAAACAGAACAGCTATCCCAGAAAGGATTCAAGAAAGAGGGATAAGAAGAAAAAGAACGATCAGGATTCAAAGCTTAACGGCTTTTCAACACTGAATCAGGTTTCAGGCGTTCCCAAGCCCCATTCATACCATTCACGCATTCCCGTCGCTCCAGTCAGAACGGTCACGGAGCCCCATGATACATGCTCGATCTGCGGTAAGACCATTGAAAACATATCCTCCGCCTTCCTTGCTTCGGACGGAACCTTCGTCCACTTCGACTGCGTCCTTGAAAACCTGAAAAAGGCCCATACGGTTCATGAGGGACAGACGATCAGTTATATCGGACGCGGGAATTTCGCACTCCTGGAAAAGGATGAGAATGGCTCCTGGACTATCGTCGAGCGCTACCCTGTGGAGGATCAGGAGAAGTATGAACGCATGAAGGCATACGTGGAGGAGCACAAGGCATGAAGTGCGCAATGTTTCCGGGATCGTTTGATCCACCGACGCTGGGACACATAAACATCATAGAGCGCAGTGCAAGGCTCTATGACAGACTCTACGTGGTCGTGGCCGACAACGTGGCAAAGAAGTGCCTCTTCACCGCTGAGGAGCGCATCAGGCTCATTAAGGACAACTTCCGGGATAAGGAAAACATTGAAGTCCTCTCCTTCAGGGGGCTGACAGTTGACATTGCCCGTGAGCTGGGAGTGGACGTCATGATAAGGGGAGTGAGGGCCGCCGGAGACTTCGGTTACGAGTTCGAACTTGCAATGACTAACAAGCAGCTCCTTCCCACAGTGGAGACGCTCTTCATGCCGACCGATCCACATTACTTCCTGCTTCGCAGCTCCGCGATAAAGGAAATGGCGATTTTCGGTGCCGACATTTCAGCCATGGTCCCTGCCAATGTGGCAAAGGCCCTTGCGGAAAGGGTGGTTTCCCGCGAAACTTTATGATTTTTTATTTGCTTTCATTTAATGGAATTAAATAAAAAGCTTTAAAAATCTGAGAAAAAAAGAGCAAAGTATGTTGACAAAAGACGTCGTTTAGGTGTAAATAACTATCGTTGTCTTGACAGCATGGAGAGGTTCCCGAGCGGTCAAAGGGGGCAGACTGTAAATCTGTTGGCTCAGCCTTCGAAGGTCCGAATCCTTCTCTCTCCACTTAAGAAAACCTTCCAGTAAAACGGAAGGTTTTTTATTGTCTTCGGGGAGATGTGTATGGCCTGGTATTCCGGCGGACTAAAGTTTTCATGCAGACGCTGCCGTCACTGCTGTTCCGGTGAGCCCGGATATGTATTTCTTTCTAAAGAGGAAATAGAGGGGCTTGCAGCTTTCCTTGGCGTATCCTTCGATGAATTCCTTGAAAAATACGCACGTCCCGTCGACAGGGGCACCTACTATGATTACTCCCTGAAGGAGCTGGAGGATTACTCATGCATCTTTCTGGGGGAGGAGGGGTGTAAGGTCTATCCGGTGCGTCCATTGCAGTGTGCAACCTATCCCTTCTGGGACTATCTCATGTCAGACAGGGCACTCTGGAATGCGGAAAAGGAAGCCTGTCCGGGAATAGGTACCGGTGAACTCCATGGAGAGAGGGAGATCAGGGAGTGCCTGGAGGCCGCCAGGCGTCGGGATAACTACAGGAGGCTTAAAAAAAACTGTTGAAAAAAGCCCCTTCGCTTTGTATGTTAGAGAATGAGAGGTTCTGAGCTTGCCACTTTATTCAGATAAGACCATAGAGGAGATCAAACGCAGACTGTCGATAGTCGACGTCGCATCCTCATACACGCAGATCTTCCAGAAGAGCGGCAGACCCTGGATAAAGTGCCCGTTCCACGGTAACGGTCAGGAAAGGACACCCTCATGCAAGCTCGATCCCGAACAGTCCAGATATTACTGCTTCGGCTGTCACTCCACGGGATCCATGTTCAGCTTCGTCATGCACATGGAGCATCTTACCTTTCCCGAGGCAGTGGAGTTCCTGGCTGACAAGGCCGGAGTCGAGCTGGAAAGGACCGATAAAAGACCTGAGGCGAGCCGTGAGAGGGAAGAGCGGGATTCCCTTTTCGAGCTCTATGAAAGACTTCAGAAGACGTTTTCATACCTCCTGCTTGAAACGGAGAGCGGCAGGGCGGCCAGGGAGTATCTTGCAAAGAGAAAGATAAGCGATGAGACTGTCAGGAAGTTCTGTCTCGGCTTTGCCCCACGGGATCCCCAGTGGCTTTATGAATTTCTGAAGAAAAAATCATATACCGATGACTTTCTGAAAAAGAGCGGTCTCTTCAGTCAGAACAAATATCCCTATCCGCTGTTCTGCAACCGCCTGATGTTCCCTGTCAGGAACTGGCAGGGAAAGATCGTTGCCTTCGGTGCCAGGGATCTTTCCTTCAGGGAGAACGCTCCGAAGTACATCAACACACCCGATACCCTGATTTACTCCAAGAAGCACAATCTTTACGGCTTTCATGAGGGACTCGGGGAGATAAAGAGTCAGAAGCGGGCAATTGTCTGTGAAGGTAACTTCGATGCCATATCCCTTCAGCAGTCAGGCGTGGGCAATGCCGTTGCTCCCTTTGGCACGGCCTTCACCCCGGAACAGGCCGATCTCATCAGCCGGTATGCAGAGGGTGTCGATCTTCTCTTCGATACGGACAATGCCGGTCGTGCGGCAACGGAGAAGGCGATAGTCATGCTCCAGTCAAAGAACCTGGAGGTCGGCGTGCTCACGATTGACGGGGCAAAGGATGCTTCCGAACTTCTGGAAAACAGGGGCGAGGAGGCCGTACGCGGCATATTACTTAATAAACAGACAGGATTTAGCTATCTTGTCAACAATGCCATGAATTTGTATAATATACGGACGCCCAAAGGAAAGTCTGATTTCGTTACATATCTGAAGAGCTTTATCAACGCGACTGAAAGTCAGGTTGAAAAGGACAGCTATGTTCAGCGGGTCAGCGAGATAGTGGGTGTCGGTGCGGATCAGATCTACTCGGACCTGAACCGCGGCGTGCAGGTCAGAAGGATGCCGGACGACACGAAGGAGAGCGCTCCGGTACACTATGACATGCTCAATACCAGTGCCATCTCCCCTGATCTGTATCTGATGCTTCTGTTTGCAAATCACAGGGAGCTTTTTGCCGGATACACGAAGGTTCTCAACTTCGGGGATCTGAAGGACAAAGAGGCACAGATGATATATGTTGCGCTTGAGAACATGCGCAGGAGTGATGTGGGGAACAGCGATGAGCTCTTCCTTTCCATGTTTGCCGATGAGAAGGTCCGTCATGATGTGGATACATCCTTTGAACTTGAGGAGTTCAGGGTGGAGCGACCGGAAGTCGTGATCGACGAGATCCTTGACCGGCTTACACTGAGGAAGAAGGAAGAGGAGAGGCGTCTTATCTCCGCTCAGCTCAAACAGGGAGAACAGGACGGCATCGATAAGGAGGACCTTAAGACGCTATTGAACGAGAAGTATTCCATTGAGAAGGAGATACTTGAGCTTAAGGACAGACTATTCAATGTCAGAAGGGTTGTGGATGATGAATGAAGAAACTAGAAACCTATTGATCAAGGAGCTCACCAAGAAGAGCATTGAAAGGGGCGGATACATCCTCAAGATGGATCTGTATTCGCTTCTGAAGATGAATGAGAGTGAGATCAGCAGGATGGCCAACGAGATCGAGGATCTCATCGCGGAGCTCAGCGACAACGGAATTGAGTACCATGAGGATGAGACTGAGTATGAAGGCAATGAGCCCACTCCCGAAGTCCTGGAGGAATCCGGTGACATAAACGAGGATGATTCCTATCTCGATGACGATATTTCCGAAGAGAATCAGGAGGATGAGTACGAGATCCCCGAACCCTCCGATGATACGGCTGAGGACAAGCATCATGATGATGACGAGGACGATGAGGAGTATGATGAGGAAGAGGATGTCGACAACGACGCCCCCACCATCAATTCCTGGTCCGGTCCCGATGAGGAGAGGGTAGGCTCTTCGGAGCAGTATGTGGATATTTCCCAGATCAGTGACAACCACGATCATGAGCGGAACCACACGATTCTCGGAAGCGACAGGAGCGAGGGCTCCGGTGATGATCCGATCAGACTGTACCTGCGTGAGATCGGCAAGGAGAATCTCCTTGACGCCTCTCAGGAGGTCACCCTTTCCAAGCAGATGGAAGCCGGTGATGAGGTCATCCGCAGCGTAATCAGGGAGAGCGGAATTCTCATCTCCCTCTACACACGCATCGCCCAGCAGATCGCCACAAAGGTTGATGAGGATGATGATTCCATCTCCCCTGAGGAACTCAAGAACCTCATCAGCAAGCAGAAGCACTATACTTCCCACTACAAGGAAGGTCTGAAGGCTGCAGGCAAGTACCTCAAGGAGTACAACGAGCAGATCCAGAAGGCAATCCTCACGGGTGAGGAGCTCATCAACGATGAGAGATTCAACAAAAAGAGGGATGAGCTGTTAAAGCTATACCTCGGCGGATTTGAAGTAAAGCTAGAGGATGTCGATTTCTTCACTGAGGAGAATAAGAAGGAGCTTGCCAGGTTCCTCGGTACCGACGCTAAGGACCTCAGACCTTCCGATCTGGCCGAATATGTCAGGATCATGACGCCCTATGGCAACAAAATCATCGTCAGGAAGGAGAACATCATTGACAAGAATGAGTCCTCCATCTTTGCCGTATCCGGCAGCGAGGCCGGAGAAGGGGCAGGCGAGGATGACTTCATTGAGATGAATGAGGATGACATCCAGGAGGCCATGCAGGTCGATGAGGACTATGAAAAGGCAATGGAGGAGGCCGGAAAGAGCGAAGAGCACGTTCCCATCTGGTACTATCCCATTCTGATTCAGCAGGAAGAGATCGACGAGCTTACCGACAGGTTTATCCAGGCTGCAGACTTCATCAGGGAGTGCACGGACAAGAAGGTGCTGCTCACAAGAAAGCTCGGCATTGACATCAACGGTGACATCGCCAAGGAGCTCCGCCAGCTCGGCCGTGACCTGGCAACCAGGAGCAAGGTCCAGATGATTGAGGAAAGACTTGGGCTTTCTGCTGATGACATCAAGCAGGACATCAAGGATCTTCAGGTCACTGAGAAGAAGCTCAAGCAGATCTGCTATGAGTTTGAATCCTTCGATGACCGCTTCGACCCTGCTGATCCTGACAAAGTACTTTTGACCGGAACCCAGAAGATTCTTGAGAGCGTCAAGACGATCAAGGCAGGGCAGAAGATGATGAAGGATGCCAAGGACAGGCTCATCAAGGCCAACCTCAGGCTCGTCGTCTCCATCGCGAAGAAGTACACCAACAGGGGTCTCCACTTCTTCGATCTCGTTCAGGAAGGAAACATCGGTCTCATCAAGGCCGTTGAGAAATTCGAATACAGGAAGGGCTTCAAGTTCTCCACCTATGCAACCTGGTGGATCCGTCAGGCGATCACGAGAAGCATCAGTGATCAGGCAAGGACGATCCGTGTTCCCGTCCACATGATCGAGCAGATCAACAAGGTGGTCAGGGAATCCAGATCCCTCCTGCAGTCCCTCGGACGTGAACCGACCGATGAGGAAATCGCAGAGCGCCTGGGCTGGGACGAAAAGAAGGTCAAGGCCGTCAAGAGTGTTTCCCGTGAGCCGATTTCCCTCGAAACACCCGTCGGTGAAGAGGAAGACAGCCTGCTTTCGGACTTCATCGAGGATAAGGATGTGGAAAATCCTGCAAATCAGACGGCATACGTCCTTCTGCAGGAGCAGATCAAGGAAGTTCTCACCACGCTGCCTGCCCGTGAACAGGAGGTTCTGCGCATGAGATTCGGTCTTGATGACGGATATCCATTGACACTTGAAGAAGTTGGGTTGTATTTTGATGTTACGCGTGAGCGTATCCGTCAGATAGAGGCTAAGGCCCTGAGGCGTTTACGCCATCCCAAGAGAAGCAGAAAATTAAAAGATTACGTTTGATCTTTGAGGAGTGAAATATAATGGCTGATTTTGA
This sequence comes from Spirochaetales bacterium, assembly GCA_022788185.1. Taxonomy (GTDB): domain Bacteria; phylum Spirochaetota; class Spirochaetia; order Sphaerochaetales; family Sphaerochaetaceae; genus Bullifex. The sequence goes on from JALEVV010000030.1 coordinate 8,206, forward strand.
ATTACAGCAGATCGACAGTCTCCTGCTCACACTGCAGGATGTACTGAGGGACAAGTTTGCACTTGAGAGCGAAATCGAAGCGCTCCCTCTCAACCTCAGCACTCAGAAGGAAGAGCTTGCTGAAGCCAACAGAAAGTACCTTGAGCTTAATGAAAAGTACAATAAGGCCAAGGAAGAGGCTGCCAAGTACGCCGTCGATTATGATGAGGCATTCCAGGAAAGGACCAATGCCGAAAAGATGATGGACAGCATCACTACTCAGAGAGAGTATGAGGCACTTTCCAAGCAGATTGAGGAAGCAAAGGTCAGGGAGAATGGCCTTCTCAGAGCCAGAAACAACAGCAACAGCCTCGTTGAAGACCTCAGAGCACAGCTTGAGGCTCAGGGCCAGGTCTGTGATTCCATCAAGGCTGATGTTGATGCTAAGAATGCCGAGATCGATTCCCTCATCGCAGAGAAGAAGGAACGCATTGCCGAGCTTGATTCCAGATGCCTTGAGATCAAGGACATGGGCATCAGCGATGAAATATATGTCAAGTTCTCCAACATCGTGAAGAACAAGAAGGGTAAGGGTATCGTTGCCATCCACGGACAGGTCTGTCAGGGATGTCACATGGTTCTTCCCGTCCAGTTCGTCAATGACGTCAGACTCGGCAACACAACCGAGTACTGCCCGTACTGCTCAAGAATTCTTTACTGGGAGCCCAGTGAGGATGACAACAAGGATTACAGCTCACTGTCCAGCTATGCTTCTGATGAGGATGGCAGTGACGAGGATGCCCTTGCCGAGAGTGTTGGCAGTTCTGCTGATTTCGACGACGTTCTCTGATAAGTTTTCGGCCAGCTAGGCAGCCGCTTCACTTCTCGTGGAGAGGAAAGTCCGGGCTCCTAGGGACAGGATGCTGGGTAACACCCAGGTGCAGTAATGCAACAGACAGTGCAACAGAAAACGAACCGCCTACGGGTAAGGGTGAAAAGGCAGGGTAAGAGCCTACCGCGCTTCCAGTAATGGAAGTGGCAGTGTAAACCTCGTCCGGAGCAAGACCAAGCATGGAAAGTGCCCCGTCTCTGGCAATACTTTCCGGGTAGGTCGCTTGAACCTGCAGGTAACTGCAGGTCTGGATAGATGGCTGCCGTTATACAGAACCCGGCTTATTGCTGACCGATATTTATATTTTTAAGGAGGTAAGAAGAAATGAAAGTCATTATGACGCTGCTTCTTATCTCCTTTCTTTTTGTCTCATGCACGCCTAAGACCGATTTTGCCGCCCTTTACTCGGCAGGTGAGTATTCCTCGATTGTTGAGCAGTCAGATGAAATACTTTCCGCTGACCTTGATCTTGATGTGCTGTATTACAGGATGATGAGTCAGTTCAGGCTTGGCGCGATAGATGATTCCCTTTCGTCGGCGAGATTATATGCAGCATGCCGCGATTCCTCCACAGACCAGAAGGTGCATGATGCCCTAAGGATAATGCTCTTCTATGCCGATGCATCTGAGTCATGCTATGCGGGAAGAAAAATCCGCGAGCGTTACACGCTTTCAAGTGCCGAGGCACTCGTGTACTTTGCATCGCTCATGAAGACAGAAAGGTATGCAGATGCCGATGAGCTTTACTATTCCGTCCGTCCTTCCCTTACGGATGAGCAGGCCGTTATGATGCTGCTTGGGGGAAAGGCCTCTACGGATAGCATCATTTCCGAGCTAACGAAATGGAGCACGGCCATCAGCGATGATGCCCGCTTTGACAGTGCCCTTATTTCCTCGATCAATCTGTTAAATGAAAGAAGGGAAGGGGATAAGCTTCTTGAGCTGGCTCTTTCCCGCTATGATTCATCCAAGGATGAGCTTGCCCTAGTAATAGGGGACATATACTTTACCCTAGGAGATTACACCAGGGCAAGGAGTTACTGGTCCAATGCCTATGACACATTTGGAAATGAGGTAAGGGCCAGGCTCACATTCCTTTGAGCTTTACCTCATCCCAAAGCGCATTCATCTCATCCACATGATCCTTATCAAGGGGGATTCCTCTTTCATTTGCAAGTCTGAAAAGCTCTGTAAACCTTCTCTTTATTTTGGTGTTGGCCCTTTCAAGTGCCTGAGATGGGGAAACCTTCACAAAGCGGGCAAGGTTGACAACCGCTGAGAGAAGATCTCCGATCTCCTCCTCCACATGGTCCTTATCACCCGCATTAATTGCATCCCTTACTTCCTCAAGCTCCTCGGTGACCTTGGCCATGACACCTTCCACATCTGGCCAGTCAAATCCGACTCTGGCAAGCTTTTTCTGAATTTCATGACTTTTCTCAAGCGGTGGAAGAGATGCGGGAATGTGCTCAAGCTTTGATATGGGATCAGAAGCTTTTCCTTCCAGCTTCTCCTTTGCATTGTAGTATGAAGCGAGACCTTCCTCCAGGTTGGAAACCTGGACGTCTGAGAAGACATGGGGATGTCTTCTTATCAGCTTGGCACATACCTCATTGATCGCATCCTGAGGAGTGAAGTCCCCATACTCCTCATGGAGACGGAGCAACATGCATGCATTTATGAAGACATCCCCGATTTCCTCCCTGCATTCCGCAGTATCCCTGTCGTTGCATGCCTGAAGGTACTCATAAGCTTCATCAATGAGTGACTGAAGTGAAGTTTTCGGTGTCTGGGCCCTGTCAAAGGGGCATCCATCCTTTCTTCTGAGAAGAGTGACTATAGTGTAAAGATTATCGATTGCAGTTCTGAAATCAGCTGCCGGTGTGAAGGTGTATTCTATCATGAAAACCATGATAGCGGGGAAGGGGAACCTTTGCAATAAACGGGGCATGTCATCTGCCCCGTATTGACGTTAATGCTCCTTCATGTACTTCCTGATGAACTCAGCAGTCCGTTTAACCCGTCCGGGAGCGTAGGCACATTCAAGACCGGCTGCGGAAAGTATTTCAGGATAACTCTTCCCGGCTGCAGAAGAGCAGAGCTTATTGTATGCCTTCATTGCCTCTTTCCTGTCTTTATTCATCAATGCAAAGAGATCAAGTGCACACATCTCTGAGAGCGAATAACTGATGAGATAGCGGGGGAACATGAAAACGCCCATGTTCCTTAACAGACTTGCTCCCTCATCGAGATACTCTTCCAGTTCACCCTCTGAAAGATCCGGGGCATACTCCTTCTCAATTGATCTGCATGCCCGGACTATTTCCTCAAACGATGAACCGACATGGGTGTATATCCAGGTATTCATCTCATGACACGAACAGTATCCGGCTATTTCCTTTACCGCATCCCTGAAATGCCCGTAACGGAACTTGTCAGCATCTTCCTTAAAGAATTCTTCTGCATATCCATAAGCAAAGAGCTCCATAGTCTTTGAGGGTATCTCGACGGAATCGAGAGGAGTTTCCCTCTGCATGTTGAGATATAGGCTTTTGTCTGACAGATATCCCTGCCAGCTGTGTCCTACCTCATGGGTGAATACAGCCACATCCCATACGGTGCCGTTCATGCTGCCGAAGACAAATGGAAGCATTCCTCTTTTAAGATTGGTGCAGAAGCCCATCCCTGCAACCTTGCCCGGAGCGGGGGCCACATCAAGACTTCCCGACTCCACCATGGAAGTGAAAAACCTGGAGAATTCAGGATCAAGATCATCATACATCCTCTCAGCGGCCTTCGTGAGAAAGATTGCATCTCCCTTAGGCTTTGCGTTACCATCTGCAAAGTACATGTCTGCATCATAACTCATGAGTTTATCAAGATTAAGGCGCTTCCTGCTTTCCTCGTGAATGTCATGGATTATCGGGAGAATCTCTTTTTTCACTTCTGATACAAAAGCGTTCATCTCAGTTTCACCGTAAGAGCTCCTGCAATATACATCATCCATGTATTCCAGATAATTTGAATATCCGTTCTTTTCAGCGATCTTATTTCTTACGTCAACAAGCTCAGTGAGAATGGAAGCAAACTCATCACGCTTTTCCAGAAAAGCCTTGCAGACGGCCTTCCTGGATTCAATGCGTTCTTCGCGGGAAGGGGAGGTGTAGAGGGCCCTGAGTTCGCTCTCAGAGCAGCTCTTTCCTTTATACTCAGCCCTTATCATTGCCTTCATCTGCTGATACCTGCTTGTCAGTTCCTCTTCCCTTGCCCTTTCCTCATGGGCCTGACTTTCTGTCCTGATCTGGACTTCAATCCGGTCAAAGAGGAAATGTCCGTATTTCCTTTCAAGTGAAGTTCTGAAGGGAGAATCCAATACTGCTTTCAGAAAGGGAGTGCGGTCAAGCAAACTCATGCCCTGTGCTTCTGCTACATATGCCTTCTGCCAGGACTCATCGGATGAGTCCTGACTCATGTGAATATATGCCAGCATCGACTGATACTCAGCTTCTTCAATCAGGGAATCGTACTCTGTTAATATCCTGTCTGCAGTATCTGCATCAGAAGCTTTCTGCATGCGTAATGTGAGGTTGGAAATAGTTGCAGAGAGGGCAGAATAATCTGTTGGTGTATACTGAAGTTCTGAAAATCTGTATGTCATCCCTTAAATATAGCGTGTGACAATGCCCAAGAAAAGGAGAAAACGATCTCTTCAGTTATTATTGAGTGTCATAGTGAATAATAAGAATAGGTCAATTCCATTTAGTTGAATGAATGCAGATCCAGACAGACTCGACAGACTCGACAGACTCGACAGACTCGACAGACTCGACAGACTCGACAGACTCGACAGACTCGACAGACTCGACAGACTCGACAGACTCGACAGACTCGACAGACTCGACAGACTCGACAGACTCG
>JALEVV010000052.1 GCA_022788185.1 Spirochaetales bacterium
CGGACAGACATGTCGTGTATCCGGTCTTAGAACCAGCGGATATTTTGCTTTGCGTACGCTGAATGACAACACGCTGCTCAACCTGAACTGCAGCAGGCTGAGATTATTGGAACGGGCAGGTGGGCTCATTATGGTTCCATCTGCATCTTAGTGTCGGCTCCTCCCCGCGGCAGAGCCAGCGAAGTTTCCGCCGACTGATAAGGAGTATTACTATGAATGTACCTGGAGCATTGAGGATAAGGGCGTGAGATGTTTTCTTCTGAAGGGAAGGGACAGAGCACTGCTTATCGATTGCGGAATGACGCTTAAGGGAGTGAGGGCATTTGCCTCCGACCTCGCAGGAACTGATGTCACGCTGCTTCTCTCCCACGCCGATCCGGACCATGTGGGTGCTCTCGGTGAGTTTGATAGTTTCCTGATGCATCCATGCGAGAAGGAAAACCTCCGCCCAGCGAGAGAATTCGTGCCCGTGACGGACGGCCAGATCATTGAGCTTGGCGGCAGGACGCTTGAGATCATACACGTGCCGGGACACACACCGTGATCCATCATGGTACTCGATGTCACCAACCGGTTGCTCTTTTCCGGTGACAGCATCCAGGATGAGAGAATCTTCCTCTTCGGACCTGCGAGAAACATCAATGTGTTTCCCGATTCCTTAAGGCGGCTTGAAACCTTCAGTGACCGGTTTGACCTGATATATCCCTCCCATGGCACCATGCCGCTGAAATCCGGGATCATAGGAAAGATCATCAGCGGAACTGAGGATGTGATCAGCGGAAAGATACCCGGCCATAAGGCCACGGTCTTCGGACATGACATTCTTGTTTATGACATCGGGGTTGCCAGAATCCTCGGAAACGCCTGATTTTTTCCTGACATTTGGTGCTGAATATGCCATAAATGACATAATCATAAATACTTGTCATTTTTGACGTTTGCCATCATAATGAAATCATGCCAAAGAAGATCAACCATGAAGAACGTCAGGTGATGATCCTGAAGAAAGCCCTTGAGATATTTGCCCGCGACGGATACAAGGACAGCAACCTCTCGACTATAGCCGAGGAGTGCGGCCTGTCACGCCCCACGCTCTATCAGTATTTCAGGGACAAGAACGAGATCTATTACTATGCGGTAAAGCTCGTCACCGGAAAGATGTTCGCCCACTACAGCACCATGGCCTGGGATACCTCCTTCGGCAATTCCATCGACCGCCTCATCCATATATGCTATGACATCGTTGATCAGGCCGTCATCTATGAGGGTGAACTCCAGTCCCTCATGGACGTGATGCTTCAGAGCAAGCGGGAGCATGTGGATTTCTCCCAGATCATAATGAAGCGCACCGCAAAGCTTACCATTCTCTTCAAGAGACTGCTGAACAGCGGCATCAAGAACGGGGAGGTCATCCCCGACTGTGACATCGAGATGGTTTCCCGCCATCTTTTCACCCTGCTTGAGGCCTTCTGCTTCCAGATCGCGTTCCTGGGTAACTTCTCCTCCTCCGATTCCAAGGTTTTCATCTCCACTTACCTCGATTTCTTCCGCACTGATAAGTGACATTAATTCTGTTGTAAAGCTACCTGCCTCATCATATACTTAACTGAAAGGCGGGGAATATTATGGCTGAAGGGGGCAGAGTCTCATGAGCAGGATAGTCTTCCTGTTCATTTATCTTTTCATAACCGTGATGAACATCGTGCTTTGGAAGAAGTGTTCATCATTCACATCCAGGGAAGGCATTCTTTTCCGCCGTTCCCTCCTTTGCACTGTCTTCGTGACCATCCTCTACATGGCAACGGTACTCATTGACAGCTATAGGGTGATAAACTGGATGTACAGCCTCTATTTCTCATCCATCGACGTGATGCTCTATTTCGTGATGGGCTACCTTTTCGCGCTTTCGGGAAAGACCGGTAACAGAGTGCTGCTGCGCATTTTCAGAAGGGCATGCCTGATATTCCTTTTCATCGACATAACGCTCCTGATGACCAATCCCATGACCGGTGCCGTGGTCGGGTATTACATGGTTCCTGATAAGCTTGCTTCCTGGAACTTCAGGGGCACGTTTTTGTATAACATCCATCTCGGATTCTGCTACACCATGCTGCTTGCGGGTTTTTCGGCGGTCGTCATCGAGTCGCTGACCCTTCCTTCCATCTACAGACGTTACTACAACCGGGTGATAATAAGCATACTGGTCGTTGTCGGCATCAATGCGCTTTACCTGCTTATGATGGACCTTGTCAGCATTGACCTTTCAGTCGAGACCTACAGCATCCTGGGGTATCTCATCTACTGGAACTCCTTTGTTGCCCGGGACAGATACCTTCTTTCCCAGCTGAAGGAAATCATCTTTGAGGACATACTGCAGCCGGTATTCCTCTTTGACTGGAACGAGCAGCTGGTCTACTGCAACAGGAGTGCGGAGGAGATGGTCGGACCGCTCAGGGAAAAGTGCACGATAAGGGAATTCATGGAGCTGGGAGGCTTTGAGGACCGGATCGGTTCGTTTGATGAGGACACCCGCTTTTACTGGAACAGCCGCAGGAACAGAAGGGCTTCCTATATCTGTGATTTCAGGACCCTGACGGGTGATGGCGGTGAGATAATAGGGCGTTTCTTCATCTTCACGAACAATACGCTCGGAACCGACCCGCTTACGGGTTTCCAGACCGAGAGTTACTTTCAGAGCCACTATACCGAGCTTCTCGGCCGTGATGCCCATGACCTTATGGTGTGTGTATCGGACCTTAACAGACTTACGATTCTCAACAATACGGTAGGCCGGGAAGGGGGTGACCGGGCGATCGAGGTGCAGGCCATGCTGCTGAGACAGCACCTTCCCTCATCGACCGTCTTTGTCAGGCTTCAGGATGCCTTCCTCTGTGCCGTGGTTCCCTCAATTAGTCAGGAAGTCCTCTCTGACCTGATGGCCGCAGCCAATGCGGACATCTCCGTGGAGGATGGCTTCCCGTTCCGCCTTACCTTCAACTATGCCATAACATCCGCTGCCAGTGCCTCGGACATCCATGATGCCATCGATGGTGCCCTGACGATTCTCAGGACAAGGAAGCTGCTGGACAGCGGTTCGGACCGTTCCTCAGTCATAGACTCCCTCCACCAGATGCTGATGGAGTGCGATGCGGAGACCGAACTTCATGTAAGGCGCACCAGGGAGCTGGGAGACAGGCTGTCCTACCGCATCGGTCTTTCAGGGTACGAACGGGATCAGCTCTCGCTGCTCTGTCTCTTCCATGATATCGGAAAGGTCGGTATACCCAGGGAGATCCTGAACAAGGCGGGAAAACTCAACGACAGTGAGCGGGAGATAATGCGCAGTCATGCCGAAAAGGGCTACAGGATTGCCAGGGCCACGCCCGAGCTTAACGTCATAGCCTCCGCCATAAGGCATCACCATGAGAACTGGGATGGCAGCGGTTATCCCGACGGACTCAGGGGAGAGGCCATTCCCCTCCTTTCACGGGTGATTTCCGTCGTGGATGCTTATGATGCCATGATTTCGGATAGGCCTTACCGCAGCGCCATGAGTCATGAGGCGGCTGTCGCAGAGCTGAAAAAGCATGCCGGAAGGCAGTTCGATCCATATATCGTAAACTGTTTCCTTTCCATGGTGGATACAAAGGGTGAGACTGTCGTCCCTGAAGCGGAGGCGGAGGAGAGCGATGCCGGAAGCGAGCTTACGGGACTGGTCAATCCGGTAAGCTACTCCAGATATACCGTCGGGGAAGGCATGCGTATCACGAATGTGGACAGGAACTTCGAGCACATGACGGGTTATACCGCCTATGATGTCCAGAAGCTCGGTCTCAGCCAGAATGACCTTATCTTCGAGGAGGACAGGGAGCAGTACTGGAGTCTGGTAAATGAACAGATGGCAAAGAGTGAAATAATCTATCTGGAACACCGGCTGAGGCGAATGGACGGAACGGGCCGTTACGTTTACTGTACCGGCGTTCTGACAGGCAAAGAACACACCATCATAGTCTCCGACATCACCGACTCCGTTTCAGTGCAGCTGCAGGTGGGTATTGCGAGAAACCGTGTAATGATGAGCCTGCACAGGCTGGAGGAGGCGAACCAGAAGGATCCGCTGACCGATGTGCTCAACAGGTCCGCCTTCAGAAAGAGCTGTGAGCGCATCTTTGAGACATCTCCTTTCTGTCTTCTCATAATGCTCGACATCGACAACTTCAAGAAGCTGAACGACACCTATGGCCATCCCATCGGGGACAGTGCCCTGATTTCGGTGGCTGAGGCGCTTACGGAGGTGCTGCCCGCAAACTCAGAAACTGCCAGAATGGGCGGGGACGAGTTCTGCTCCGTAATTCCGATGAAGCGCCGCCTGACACCGGCCGAGACCGATTCCATGTGCGAGAGCATCAGGATCAGGGTAAGGGACAGGATAAGAAGTGATAAAGTGTCCCCGACCGTGTCCATGGGCTCTGCCTGGGGTGACGGCAGGTACTCTGAGTTCGATGAGCTGTACAGACGCGCTGACAGGGCGCTCTACCGGGCGAAGAACACCGGTAAGGACAGATCCGTCACGGATTTTGAGTGATGTCTTGTCGATTTCACACCTGTTTATTACATTATCTCATGTGTGGAGCGTTCTCCTGAAATACAGGAGATAATTATGGATTTCAATAAATTTACAATCAAAATGCAGGAAGCCGTTGAGCGGGCAAACCAGTTTGCGGGTGAGGAGAATCACAGCGAACTGACCTCTGCCCACATCCTCATTGCGCTTCTTGACCAGAAGGAAGGTGTCATACGGCCCCTTCTTGAAAAACTGGGCGTCAGCGTGCAGAGCGTTGATGACGCCATGAGGAAGGTCCTTTCCTCCCTGCCCAAGGCTTACGGCAGCGTTCAGAGGAGTCTGTCCCAGAGGTGTTATGAGGATCTTACCCAGGCAGAGAAGATCGCATCATCATTCAAGGATGAGTATACCAGTGCGGAGCACTTCCTGCTGGCACTCATCGACTCCTCCGGTGCCGAGGGTGATGCCTTAAGAAACCTCGGCCTTAAGAAAGAAGAGGTGATGAAGGCCCTTCAGACTATCAGGGGCAATGTCAGGATCACGAATCAGGATCCTGAGGCAGGTTACCAGGTGCTGGATAAGTACTGCCGTGACCTCACCAAGGCCGCCAGGGAGGATAAGCTCGATCCCGTCATCGGCCGTGATGAGGAGATCAGGCGTGTGATGCAGGTCCTGTGCAGGAAGACGAAGAACAACCCGGTACTCATCGGTGAGCCCGGTGTCGGTAAGACCGCCATCGTTGAAGGGCTTGCCCAGCGTATCGTCAAGGGTGATGTCCCTGAGTCCCTGAAAACCAAGAGACTCCTTTCCCTGGATGTGGGCTCCCTCGTTGCAGGCGCGAAGTTCCGCGGTGAGTTCGAGGAGAGGCTCAAGGGCGTGATCAATGAGGTGACCAAGAGTAACGGTGAGGTCATCCTATTCATCGATGAGCTGCACACGATCGTCGGTGCGGGCGCATCGGAGGGTTCCACCGATGCCTCCAACCTCATCAAGCCGGCCCTGGCCAGGGGCGAGCTTCATGCCATCGGTGCCACGACCCTTGATGAATACAGGAAGTACATCGAGACCGATAAGGCCCTGGAGAGAAGGTTCCAGACCGTTTACACGAAGGAACCGACCGTCGAGGATACCATCGCAATCCTGAGGGGTCTGCAGCCCAAGTATGAGGTGCACCACGGTGTCAGAATCAAGGATGAGGCGCTTGTTGCCGCCGCAACCCTTTCCGACAGGTACATCACCAACCGTTTCCTCCCCGATAAGGCCATAGACCTGGTCGATGAGGCCGCTTCCCAGCTCAAGATGGAGATCGAGAGCCAGCCTGTCGAGCTGGATAAGATCGACAGGAAGATGCTCCAGCTCTCGGTTGAGAAGAGTGCCCTTTCAAGGGAGAAGGATGATGCCAGCAGGGAGCGCCTTGAGAAGATCAATGCCGAGCTTGCCGACCTCCAGTCCAGACACGATGCAATGCATCTGCAGTGGAGCAATGAGAAGGAAGTCATTGACGGCCTCAAGAAGAAAAAGAGTGAACTGGAGAAGCTTCAGAACGAGCAGGCTGCCGCCGAAAGGGAAGGAAACCTCAACAGGGCTGCCGAGATCAAGTATGGCCTGATACCCTCCGTTCAGAAGGATATCAGGGAGCGGGAGGAGAAGCTTAAGGCCACTCAGGGCAGTGAGCACAGGCTCCTCAGGGAGGAAGTTACCGAGGACGACATTGCCAGAATCGTCTCTTCCTGGACCGGTGTTCCCGTGAGCAAGATGATGGGCAGTGAGATGCAGAAGTACCTGAAGCTTGAGGATACCCTCGCAGAGAAGGTCATCGGTCAGGATGAGGCCATCAGGGCCGTGAGCAACGCCATCAGGCGTAACAAGACCGGTATCGGCGATGAGCACAGACCGCTTGGCTCATTCCTCTTCGCAGGACCCACCGGTGTAGGTAAGACCCTGCTTGCCAAGGTGCTTGCGGACTTCCTCTTTGATGATGAAAGGGCGCTGACCCGTATCGATATGTCTGAGTACATGGAAAAGTACTCGGTGTCCAGACTCATCGGAGCGCCTCCAGGATATGTGGGCTATGATCAGGGCGGTCAGCTTACCGAGGTGGTCAGGAGAAGACCCTACTCGGTAATCCTCTTCGATGAGATCGAGAAGGCGCACCCCGATGTCTTCAACATCCTGCTTCAGGTGCTTGATGACGGACGTCTGACCGATGGTCAGGGCAGGGTGGTGGACTTCACCAACACGATCATCATCATGACCAGTAACCTGGCATCCCGTGAGATTCTGGAAGGCAGCGTTAAGAAGGAGGAGATCCTTTCCGTGATCGAATCCCACTTCAAGCCTGAGTTCATCAACCGTATCGATGAGATCGTCATCTTCAATCCGCTCGGTAAGGAACAGGTGTCGAAGATCGTTGAGCTTCAGCTCGGCATCCTGAAGAACCGTATCGCAAAGCGCGGTTACACGCTCACCTGGGATGAGAGTGTCGTGGCTTACATCAGCAATGTGGGCTTCGATCCCGATTTCGGTGCCCGCCCGATCCGCCGTGCGATCCAGAACGAGATCGAGAACACCCTTGCAAAGGAGATGCTCTCAGGCTCGCTTCCGACCTCAAAGCCGATAAGGCTTACCGTAAAGGACGGTGCAATAGCAGTCACCGCCTGACTGACAGACCCCATTCCGGAGACCTCCGGGGTGGGGTTTCACTTTTTTGTTTCCATGAGTCTTTCCAGAACATCCGGTGTGTCAATGTCCATTATGTTTTCGCGTCTTCCCTCATAGAAGCAGTGGGGAAGCTCTTTTATGAGATCCCTTATCCGTCTGTTCTCCCCGGGAAGGAGCTTTATCAGCTCTCCTGAGATGGCCACTGGGTGTCCTGCCGTGTTCTCGTAGAAGGGGCGGGCTGAGAAGTATCCCTTCAGCTTTTCCTCAGCAAGGGCAAAGTCCTCCGGAGTGAGGAACGGCATGTCGGCAAGGGTTACGATTATGTCGCCTGCGGTCTCTGAGAGCAGGAGCCTCAGGGAGGTTTCCTGTCCTGCTTCGTAGCAGGGATTATAAATGATCCTGACGGGGTATCTGGAAAGGATTTCCTCCGTGCGCTCTCTCTCATGCCCTGTGATGACGGTTACGCTGTCGGAATATGAAAGGGCATTTTCCACGGAGAGCTCAAGAATGGTTTTCCCTGCAAGCTTCTCATGAAGCTTGTTGGCACCCCTCATTCGTTTTGACATGCCGGCCGCAAGAACCCCTATTCTCATAATGGAACAAAGCCCCCTTTCTATATATAATAACACACATGACAGCCACGTTCATTAATGCTTTTGCAGTAATCCTGGGAGGTCTGCTCGGTCTCCTGTTAAAGAAGAAAATATCGTCATCCTTCAAGGATATCGTCATGATGGCAGCCGGTGTGACCACCCTGGTCCTGGGAATTGACATGGCACTTGAGGCCCCCAGTGCGATCGCAAATCTCTTTTCCCTGATAATAGGGGGCTTTATAGGCTTTGCCCTCCGCATCGAGGACAGGGTACTCTCCCTCGGGGACAGGATAGAGCGCCTTGGAGGAAATAAGAGCTCCGGCGGAGACTTTGCCAAGGGCTTTCTCAACTCCTCCCTGCTTTTCTGCACCGGTGCGATGAGCATCGTGGGCTCCATACAGGCCGGAACATCAGGCAACTGGGAGCCCATCCTGATCAAGTCGGTTATGGACGGCTTCATGGCAATCGTGTTTGCATCCACCTATGGGCTCGGAGTCTTTGCTTCCGCCGTCACCATCATAATCTATCAGGGATTCTTCACACTGGCAGGTGTGTATATTGAACCGATTCTCGGTACTGAAGGCATCAATGCGATGGCCTCTACCGGAGGACTCCTGCTGATCTTCCTGGCCCTCAGCCTGCTGAACCTGAAGGACTGCAGGACGGGAAACTTCCTTCCCGCCCTCATCCTGGCGCCTTTGATGCAGTATCTTTACAGTCTGCTTCCGCTCTGACAGGGTTTCACACTATATGTAAGTGTGAAGACCTTTATTGATTTCCTGATAAGACATGGGCTTCGTGAGATCACGGAGCCTGTTTATTCCATCCAGTCGTATGATGAGATTTCCGTCACGATCGAACATGAGCCTGATGAGAGGACCTTCAGTAAGAAGTGGCTCACGGTCAGTATTTGTGAAGACGGCACCGTAACCTGCTCTCTCCTGGACAAAAACTCATATCCGCACAGAAAAAAGAAATACTCCGGAAGGCTTTCGGAAATTCATGATGACTCCTTCGTCCTGACCTTCCGGAGGGAAGAGTGCTTCGGGGAGTGGAATGCCCTCAGTTCCTCTGTCGTGACTGAGGGGAGGGTGGAAATATCGGTTCCGGAAGGATGAAAAAATGTCCGGGCATTTACCCGGACACTGATGAAACAGGTTTTATCAGCTGTTCTTTGCATCCTCGAGAACGCTGTCGGTCCTGCTTTTCTTTACAGGGCACTTCTTTACGTTCCAGATCTCGGAAGCATACTCACTGATCGTTCTGTCTGAGGAGAACTTACCGGAGGATGCGATGTTGATGATCGCTCTCCTGTTCCACTCATCGATATCATTCTTATAGAGATCGGTGGCTTTGTCATGCATCTCATTGTACATCTTGAGGTCTGCAAAGATGCAGTACTTGTCGCCGTACTCGAGAATTGATCTGAAGAGCGGCTCGAAGATGTTGGGCTCGGTTACGTTGAAGTGGCCGGAGGTGATGAGGTTGACGAGCTTGGAGATCTCATTGTCCTTATAGATCCAGTCATACGGGTTGTAGCCGTTCTGCTTGAGAGCTGCGATCTCATCCTCGGTGTGACCGAAGATGAAGCAGTTTTCAGCACCGGCTTCTTCCTGGATTTCCACGTTTGCACCGTCGAGGGTACCCATCGTGAGCGCACCGTTGATCATGAACTTCATGTTACCCGTGCCGCTGGCCTCAAGACCGGCAGTTGAGATCTGCTCGGAGATGTTGGTTGCGGGAATGACCTTCTCTGCCATGGTAACGCGGTAGTTGGGCATGAAGAATACCTTAAGGACCTTGTTAACCTGGGGATCGGAGTTGATGACTGAGGCAACGTTGTTGATGAACTTGATGATGAGCTTGGCATTGACATATCCGGGAGCGGCCTTACCGCCGAAGAGGAATGTCGTGGGCGGGAAGGATTCCCTGTATGCCCTGTCTTCCTTCATCCTGTTGTAGATCAGCAGGATGTTGAGGATGTTCATAAGCTGTCTCTTGTACTCATGGATACGCTTGACCTGAACGTCGAAGAGGGTAGAGGGATCGACGATGATTCCGCAGTCCTTCTTCAGGAATGCCGCAGCGGTTTCCTTTGCATGCTGCTTGATGAGACCGAAGTCATCCCTGAATGCCCTGTCTTCCGCAAAGGCCTTCAGCTTTGAAATCTGGGAGAAGTCCGTGATCCAGCCGTCACCGATTGCCTCGGTGATCTTTGCTGCGAGCATCGGGTTGGAGTCAAGGAGCCAGCGGCGCTGTGTGATACCGTTGGTCTTGTTGTTGAACCTCTCGGGGAAGATCTGGTTGAACTCGGGGAACATGCTGGTCTTCAGAAGCTCTGAATGGAGGGCGGCAACACCGTTCGTGGAGTGGGTGCCGATGATGGCCAGGTTTGCCATCCTGATCATCTTGGGTTCGGACTCCTCGATGATGGAGACCTTCGCGATCTTGTCGTTCTGGAACGGGAAGAATGCGACTGCCTGCTGCAGGAAGCGGTAGTTTATTTCATAGATGATCTGGAGGTGGCGGGGAAGGATTGAACCGAGCATCGGTACTGACCACTTCTCGAGTGCTTCGGGCATGAGGGTGTGGTTTGTGTAACCGAGGGTCTTTACGGTGATGTCCCATGCGAGATCCCATTCAAGGCCTTCCTGATCGATGAGGACTCTCATCAGTTCGGGAACCGTGATGGAGGGGTGGGTGTCGTTGAGCTGGATTGCGGCTTCGTTGGGGAAGTTATTCCAGTCATACTTGCCCGTTCTCTTGAATCTCCTGACGATATCGGCAACTGAACATGCGACGAAGAAGTACTGCTGTCTCAGTCTGAGTTCCTTACCCATGTAGAGAGTGTCGTTGGGGTAGAGGACCTGTGAGATGTTTTCAGCCGTGATCTTGTTCCTTACTGCCTCGGTGTAGTCACCGGAGTTGAACTCCTGGAAGCTGAATTCGGCGGGGGATTTGGCTGACCAGAGGCGGAGTGTGTTGATCGTCTTTCCGCCGTAACCGATGATCGGGGTATCGTAAGCCATGCCGTTGACCTGCTCTGCGGGGACCCACTTGTAGATGTCCTTGCCGTTCTCCCTTATTACCTTTACCTCACCGCCGAAGTAGACGGGGTATACGATGGAAGGTCTTTTGATCTCCCAGGGATTGCCGTTCTCGAGCCAGTTGTCGGGAAGCTCAGCCTGCCAGCCGTTTCTGATCTGCTGCTTGAAGATACCGTAATTATATCTGATACCATAGCCGTAAGCAGGAATCTCGAGAGTCGCGAGGCTGTCGAGGAAACATGCGGCAAGACGTCCGAGACCGCCGTTGCCGAGTCCGGCATCGGGCTCTGCATCCATCAGTTCCTCGAGGTCATATCCGAGTGAGGAGAGGGCATCCTTAACCTGCTTTTCGATTCCGAGGTTGATGATGTTGTTTGTCATTGCCCTTCCCATGAGGAACTCGAGTGAGAGGTAGTAGACCCTCTTGGCACTCTTGGCCCTCTGGGTCTTTCTGGAGAGGTCCCACTGGTGAACGATCCTGTCGCGGATCGCGAGCACTGCTGCCTGATACTTTGCCTCGTCGGTGACGTGATAAGTGTCGGCATCAAGAGTATACTTCAGCTGCTCCGCGAAATCCTGAGCGATGTCCTTCGCGGTATGTCCGTATTTTGTACGAATTTCGTTGGCCATATTATCTCCTGTATTAATAGTGAATCAACGAAATTGAATATACGTATTTTTTTTCAAATTAAGCAAGTACTAAACCGATGTAAAAGAAAACAAAGATGTTAAAAGAGTGAAATCCGCAGCTTTTTCACAAAATATGCAAGAATATTTGTTCAATGATGTTGACAACCGGGTTCATCTCTGATAAAGTTCCTTCTGCATGTTCGGAACCACTCGGAGCAGTGTTCTTGTGCAATTGCCCTTGTAGCTCAGTCGGTAGAGCACCACCATGGTAAGGTGGGGGTCAGCGGTTCAAATCCGCTCGAGGGCTTAAAGAAACGGTTATAACCGAGGAGATATACGTTATGGCAAATGCAAAGAAGAAAGGTCCTGTGGAGAAAATCGCACTGCAGTGCACTGAATGCAAGCAGAAAAACTACACAACCGAGAAAAACCGTCGTAATACACCCAATAAGCTTGAACTCATGAAATACTGTCCTTTCGAGAGAAAGCACACTCTTCACAGAGAGACAAAGATCAAATAAGAAGAAACGAGTACTTCGAGGTACCGGCAGGTCAATAGCTCCAACGGCTAGAGCACTGGTCTCCAAAACCGGGTGTTGTAGGTTCGAATCCTACTTGGCCTGCCGGTATCTCGATAATGGGAGAAAGACAAATGAAGAAAATCATCAGATACTTCAAGGAATGCTACCTTGAAATGAAGAAGGTCTCCTGGCCCAATCGCCAGATGGTCCTCCAGTCAACCAAAATTGTCATCATCTCTACCGTTGTTTTCGCACTTATCCTCGGTCTTGTCGATTTCCTTCTCCTGAAGGGTATCTTCATCATTTTCTGATAGGTAACGGTAATGGCGAAAGGTTGGTACATCGTACATACATATTCCGGCTATGAGCAGAAGATCCAGAGAACGATCATGAAGCTCCGCGAGATGGATGACGAGTTCGCTCTTGTCGTGAGCGACGTCAAGGTCCCGATGGAGACAGTGACCGAGATCAAGGACGGAAAGAAGAAGGAAGTGAAGCACAAGCTTCTTCCTGGTTACATTCTCGTCGAGATCGATTTCCCCGAGGGTCCCACATGGAAGAACACCTATTCCAAGATCAAGAGGATTCAGGGTGTCACCGGATTCGTAAGTGCAATGGACGGCAGGAAGCCACAGCCTTTATCAGCTGCTGAGATGAAGGACATCCTGCAGAAGACCGGTGAGGTTCCTGCAGAGAAGACCTTCAAGCCCAAGCAGAATTTCCAGGTCGGCGAAGAAGTCAGGATCGTTGACGGTCCCTTTGAATCGTTCTCCGGTGTCATCGAGGAGATTGACAGCGTGAAGGGCAGGATGAGGGTTTCCGTACAGATCTTCGGACGTTCGACTCCGGTGGAGGTCGAGTACCTCCAGGTCGAGAAGACAGTTCTCTGACCGCAATGAGTAAGACGGTTTCTTGACGCCGTCTTACAAGTGTTTTTTGACATCGTCAAGCTAAATTGTTTACTCCCCGCTTGGGCATCAGCTCAACCGGGTGGGAGCCAGATCGTATGACTGGCGTTAATACCAGCGCAGAGTCCCGCTTATCGGTCAACTCAGACCAGACTCTGTCGTAAGGAGAAAAAAATGGCAAAGAAAAAGGTTACTGCAGTAATCAAGTTGCAGTGTCCTGCACAGAAGGCCACACCGGCACCTCCCATCGGACCGGCTCTCGGCCCTCATGGTGTCAGTGCCCCCCAGTTCGTTCAGCAGTTCAATGACAAGACTAAAGGTTATGAACCTGGACTTATCCTCCCCGTCATCATCACCGTCTATGCGGATAAGAGCTTCACTTTTATCCTCAAGACCCCGCCTGCAGCGGTTCTCATCAAGAAAGCCCTTGGCTTACAGAGCGGAAGCGGCACTCCGAACAAGACAAAGGTCGGAAAGCTCACTCAGGCTCAGCTTACTGAGATCGCCACGACAAAACTGCCTGACCTCAATGCATTCGATATCGAAGCTGCAAAGAAGATCATCGCAGGTACTGCACGCTCAATGGGCGTAGAGGTGGAGAAGTAAGATGAAAAGAGGTAAGAAATATCAGGAAGCAGCAAAGAAGATTGACAGAACAAAGCTCTACTCTCTTCAGGAAGCTGCACAGTTAGTCAAGGACTGCTCCTTCGCAAAGTTTACCGAAACTGTTGAGATCTCAGTCTTCCTCCAGCTCAAGAAGAGCCAGACGGTTCGTGACACGGTCGTGCTCCCCAACCAGTTCCAGGCTCAGAAGAAGATCCTTGTTTTCGCAAAGGGTGACAAGGCTCAGGAAGCTCTCGACGCAGGCGCAGCTTACGTCGGTGACACCGATCTCATCGAGAAGGTCCGCTCCGGCTGGATGGACTTCGATGTTGCAGTTGCAACCCCTGACATGATGAAGGACGTAGGTCGTCTCGGTCCCATCCTCGGTCGCCGCGGTCTCATGCCCAACCCCAAGACTCATACCGTTACCTTTGACATCAAGGAAGCTCTTGCCGAACTGAACAAGGGTCGTGTTGAGTTCCGCGCCGACAAGACAGGTGTCGTACACCTCGCTATCGGTAAGGTCAGCATGGATGCAGACAAGATCGCTGAAAACGCACAGGCCACACTCGACGAGATCCTCAGGAAGAGACCTGTCGATGCAAAGGGTGAGTTCATCCTTTCCGTCGCACTCTCATCAACAATGGGTCCCGGTGTCCATGTCGATTTCAGATCAGCACAGGCTAATTAAGGAGGAGACGTTATGGAAAACTATCAGACACGTATCACCCCCGCCAAGGAAGATGCAGTAAAGGCTCTTAAGGAAGAGTTCGAGGGATACAACGGATATATCTTCACTGATTACAGAGGTATGACCGTTGCACAGCTCACCGAGCTCAGAACACAGCTGAGGAAGAACGATGCTCAGTACCGCGTCATCAAGAACCGCTTCGCAAAGATTGCGATGAAGGATCTCGGAAAGGGCGGTGCCGAAGAGCAGATGGTCGGCCCCACAGCAGTCGCTCTTGCAAAGGGTGATGAATCAAACGTTGTTGCAAAGGCACTTTTCGAGGCAATCAAGAACGGTGCACCTATGCAGGTCAAGGGAGCTCTCATCGACGGTGAACTGATGAGTGCGGAGTCCGTTGAGGCACTCAGCAAGCTTCCTACAAAGCTCGAGCTCATCGCTTCCCTCATGGGTACCATGAAGGCACCGGTCCAGAAGCTCGCAGCCACACTGCTTGCATATGTCGAATCAAAGGGTGGCGTTGCTGCCTCTGAAAACTGAGAATACGATCATAGTCTTCGTTAAAGCGTAACCTGCTAGATCGTGAAAAATATCTTATAGGAGAAGATAATATGGCTACTAAAGAAGAAATCCTGGAATCAATCGCACAGATGACCGTCATGGAGGTTGCTGACCTCATCAAGATGATGGAAGAGAAGTTCGGCGTTGTCGCAGCTGCTGCTGCAGTCGCTGCCGGTCCTGCTGCTGCAGCTGCTGAGGCTGCTGAGGAGCAGACAGAGTTCACAGTTGCTCTCAAGAGTGTTGATGCTGCAAAGAAGATTGCATGTATCAAGGAAGTCCGCGCTATCACAGGTCTCGGACTCAAGGAAGCAAAGGAACTCTGCGAGAACGGCGGTGTTCTTAAGGAAGGCGTCAGCAAGGACGAGGCTAAGAGCATGAAAGAGAAGCTCGAGGCTGCCGGCTGCGTGATCGAAGTCAAATAACATTTCCTGATTGGGGGCCCTTTCAGGGGCCTCTGCCAGATGTGCCATCGGGGGGAAACCCTCTGGTGGCATAATCTGTCTTTTGTAAACAGTATAATTCCGGTGGCTTCAGGCCACTTGTTTTGGAGGGTACATGATGGTTGCCAAAGGCAAACTCATTGAACGTAAATATATCGGTTCCGATTTCCAGGAAGTCTGCGAACTGCCGAACCTCATCGGTGTTCAGCTGGACAGCTATGAGAGATTCCTGCAGCTGGATAAACTGAAGGCAGGCGCTGAGCCGGATCCCAGATATGGTCTGGAGTCCGTATTCAGGAACGCTTTCCCAATCGTAAGCCCCAACGGCGAGATGACTCTTAACTATGACGGCTACACACTCGATTTCGACGGTATCAAGTATACTGAGGAAGAGTGTAAGAAGAAGGGGCGTTCATATTGTGTACCAGTCAAGGCCAGGATCAGCCTTGAACTCAGAAACGGTGAGATAAGGGAGAAGGAGATCTTCTTCGGCGATATCCCTGTCATGACCGACAGAGGCACGTTCATCATCAACGGTGCCGAGCGTGTCGTGGTCTCACAGATCCATCGTTCCCCCGGTGTCATCTTCCAGGTCGAGAAGGGCGTATACTCTTCCAGGATCATCCCGTACCGCGGTTCCTGGCTCGAATTCGAGATCGATGAGAAGAAGAACATCATCTGCGCAAAGGTCGACAGAAAGAAGCGCATTCTCGGAACCCTCTTCCTCAGGGCAATCGGTGTCGATACCCGCGAGAAGATCGTAAGCGCCTTCTATAAGTCAGAGACCATTGAGCTTTCAGAGGAAAAGAGAGGAGAAGCCGAAAACCGCTACTCCTATAAAGACATATATGCCGTAGTCGACGGTGAGGAGAGAAAGATTGTCCGCGCCGGTGACATGCTGCACCCCCATGAGATCGATGCCCTCGTGGCAGGCGGAATCGCCTCCGTCGAGGTCGTTGACATGAAGAGTGAGGACACTCTCCACTCCGAGATCATCCTCAACTGTCTCGAGTATGAGTCAACCAAGTACACTTCCGAGGGTGAGGATGAGCCCAGCAAGGAAGAGTACCTTTCCGTCATCTACCAGGTCCTCATGCCCGGTGAGATGATCGCAATGGAGAGAGCCGAGAGAGACCTTCCCGAGATGTTCTTCTCCGAAAAGAGATATGATCTTGGAAAGGTTGGCCGCTATAAGTTCTACAAGAAGTTCGGATCCCCCGATGAGGAGATGAATACGGACCTTACCGTCCTTACGCCCGAAGACATCGTTCACACGATGGGCTTCCTCATCAAGGTATTCAACAGAGAGGCCAACGTCGATGATATCGACCACCTTGGAAACAGGCGTGTGAGATCCGTCGGTGAGCTGCTTCAGACTCAGCTCAATGCCGCATTCTCCAGAATGGAAAGAATCGCCCGCGAAAGGATGAACCTCGAGAATGAGGCCACTGTCCGCCCGCAGGAGGTCATCTCCATCAAGCCGATCGTTGCCTCCATCAAGGAGTTCTTCGGTTCCTCACAGCTGTCCCAGTTCATGGATCAGGTCAACCCGCTCGCTGAGCTTACCCACAAGAGAAGGCTCAACGCTCTCGGTCCCGGCGGTCTTTCCAGAGACCGTGCAGGCTTCGAAGTCCGTGATGTACACTACACCCACTACGGAAGAATGTGCCCCATCGAGACACCTGAAGGTCCGAACATCGGTCTTATCGTCTCTCTGGCAAACTATACCAGGATCAACGAGTACGGCTTCCTCGAGACTCCGTACAGGAAGGTAGAGAACGGTATTGCCACTAAGACAGTTTGCTACCTTGATGCAAATGATGAGGAGAAGTACTACATCGCCCAGGCTTCCGCCAAGGTTGATAAGGACGGTAACTTCATCGATAAGGAAGTCCCCGTACGTCACCAGGGTGATTACTCAACCCGTGACCCGAAGGACGTTCAGTTCATGGACGTATCCCCGAAGCAGGTAATTTCAGTTGCCGCATCCCTCATTCCGTTCCTTGAGCACGACGATGCAAACCGTGCGCTCATGGGATCGAACATGCAGCGTCAGGCAGTACCGCTCGTATTCCCTGAGGCTCCCCGTGTCGGTACAGGTATGGAGGGCAAGTCCGCATATGACTCAGGCGTCCTCGTAAAGGCAAAGAGGGGCGGTGAGGTAGTATATGCTTCCGCAACTGAGGTCAGGGTTAAGGTAAACAAGGCAGAGTGCGAGATCGAGGGTGAGGTCGATACATACCACATCCATAAGTTCGAGCGCACGAACAACGATACATGTCTCAACCAGAAGACCATCGTAAGCGTCGGTCAGAAGGTGGAGAAGGGAACCGTTCTTGCAGACGGACCCGCTACCCAGAACGGTGAGCTGGCCCTCGGCCGCAACATTCTCGTAGGCTTCGTTCCCTGGAACGGCTACAACTACGAGGATGCCGTCCTCATCAGTGAGCGTGTCGTCAGGGAGGATATCTACACCTCCATCCATATCAAGGAGTTCTCAATCGATATCCGTGAGACCAAGCTCGGACCCGAGCGCCTCACCCGCGATATCCCGAACACCAGCGAGAGAGCAGTGGCAAACCTCGACAGCGAAGGTATCGTCACGATCGGTACGTACGTGCGTCCCGGTTCGATCCTCGTAGGTAAGGTAACACCCAAGAGTGAGTCCGATACCACTCCTGAGTTCAAGCTCCTCAACTCGATCTTCGGTGAGAAGGCCAAGGAAGTCAGGGACACCTCCCTCAAGGTTCCCCATGGTACCGAGGGTACCGTCATCGACATCCAGAGGATGAAGAAGAGCGACAAGGATGAGCTTCCTCCCGGAGTCGATGAGACCGTAACGGTCCTCATCGCGATCAAGAGAAAGCTTACCCAGGGCGATAAGATGGCCGGCCGTCACGGTAACAAGGGTGTCGTATCCAGAATCCTGCCTGAAGAGGATATGCCGTACATGGAAGACGGTACACCGCTCGATGTATGTCTCAACCCCCTCGGCGTTCCGTCACGAATGAACATCGGACAGCTCATGGAGACTCAGCTCGGCTGGGCAGCCGTCAAGCTTGACGAGTGGTACTCATCACCCGTCTTCCAGTCCGCATCGATGGAACAGATCGAGGCAAAGATGAAGGAAGCAGGACTTCCCGTCACCAGTAAGACCAAGCTGATGGACGGCCGCACCGGCGTTCCGTTCGTCAACCCGGTATTCTGCGGTTACATCTACTACCTCAAGCTGCACCACCTTGTCGATGACAAGATGCATGCACGTTCAACCGGTCCCTACTCACTCGTGACCCAGCAGCCTCTCGGCGGTAAGGCACAGTTCGGTGGTCAGAGACTCGGAGAAATGGAGGTATGGGCACTCGAGGCATATGGTGCCGCCAACACACTGCAGGAGCTTCTGACGATCAAGTCCGATGACATGAACGGAAGAGTTAAGATTTACGAGTCCATCGTCAAGGGTGAGCCTGCCCAGAACGCAGGTATGCCTGAGGCCTTCAACGTTCTCGTTCAGGAGATCAGGGGACTGGCACTGGATATGAGCGTATATGACTCCAACGGAAAACAGGTACCTCTCACCGAACGTGAGGAGGAGCTGATCGAGAAGAAGGAAAAGGGTTCCATCTAGGAGGAGAGGATGAAAGAAATTCAGGATTTTGACAGTATTCAGATAAGACTGGCTTCCCCGGAACAGATCAGGGCATGGTCCTATGGTGAGGTCAAGAAGCCGGAGACCATCAATTATCGTACACTCCGCCCGGAAAAGGACGGCCTCTTCTGCGAGAGGATCTTCGGTACCACCAAGGAGTGGGAATGCTACTGCGGTAAGTTCAAGTCCATCCGTTACAAGGGCATGATCTGTGACCGCTGCGGCGTTGAAGTCACAAACACAAAGGTGAGAAGGGAGAGGATGGGTCACATCAATCTCGCTTCCCCCGTATCACATATCTGGTATTACAGGAGCGTTCCCTCCAGAATGTCCCTGCTTCTGGATATCTCAAAGAGCAACCTTCAGAGCGTTCTCTACTATGAGAAGTACGTCGTCACCGATCCCGGTGATACCGAGCTCAAGGAGAAGGAGCTTCTTTCAGAGGAAGAGTACGGCGCCGCCGTTGACAAGTACGGTGAGGATGCCTTCAAGGCAGGCATGGGCGCTTCCGCCATCAGGACCCTGCTTGAGAACCTCGACCTCGATGCCCTTTCAAAGGAGCTCAGACAGCAGATGAAGGACAAGAAGGGTGTCAAGGACGCACGCCTTCTCAAGAGGATCAAGGTATGTGAGGATTTCCGCGATTCAGGCAACCGCCCTGAGTGGATGATCCTTACCGTAATCCCCGTCATCCCGCCAGATCTCCGCCCGATGGTCCAGCTCGACGGCGGACGCTTCGCCACGTCCGACCTCAACGACCTTTACAGAAGGGTCATCAACAGAAACAACCGCCTGCAGCGCCTCATCACGCTCCATGCGCCTGACATCATCATCCGCAACGAGAAGAGAATGCTCCAGGAAGCAGTCGATGCCCTCTTCGACAACTCAAAGAGGAAGAAGGTCGTCAAGGGTGCTTCCAACCGCCCCCTCAAGTCCCTCTCAGACATGCTCAAGGGTAAGCAGGGCCGTTTCCGCCAGAACCTTCTCGGTAAGCGTGTTGACTACTCAGGACGTTCCGTTATCGTCGTCGGGCCTGAACTCAGGATTCACCAGTGCGGTGTTCCCTCAAAGATGGCTCTCGAGCTCTACAAGCCCTTCATCATGCGCCGTCTCGTTCAGAAGGATGTCGCACTCAACATCAAGAGGGCCAAGACCCTTGTCGAGAGCGAGGCTCCCGAAGTATGGTCAATCCTCGATGAGGTCGTAAAGGAGCACCCCGTAATGCTGAACCGTGCACCTACGCTGCACAGACTCGGTATTCAGGCCTTCGAACCCGTTCTCGTTGACGGTAAGGCGCTCAAGCTTCATCCGCTCGTATGTCAGGCCTTCAACGCCGACTTCGACGGTGACCAGATGGCTATCCACGTACCCCTCACTCAGGCTGCACAGCTCGAGTGCTGGACGCTCATGCTCTCCGCAACCAACCTGCTGGACCCTGCAAACGGTAAGCCTATCGTAGCTCCCCATCAGGACATGGTTCTCGGTATCTTCTACCTTACCAAGGAGATGGAGGGTGCCCATGGAACAGGACATTATTACAACAGCATTTCCGAGATCGAGGCAGCCCTTGATCAGGAGGCTGTAAGCTATAACGCAAGGATCAAGTTCCGCTTCAAGGAAGGCCTCACTATCGTCGACAAGGATGGTAACAGGGTCGTCAGTGACGGAAAGACCTGGTTTGACACCACTCCCGGAAGGATCATCTTCAATGAATCCCTCCCCGAGGGCGTGCCTTTCCAGAACTACCTGCTCGGAGACAAGCAGCTGAAGAAGGTCATCGGCGAGACGATCAAGAACAACAAGGCATCCGTTGCCATTCAGCTCCTGGACTCCATCAAGGACGTCGGTTATAAGTATGCAACCCTCTTCGGTGCCACCATCGGACTTTCAGATATGATCGTTCCTGACACCAAGAAGGATCTTGTCGAGAAGGCCAACGAGGAGCAGAGCCAGATCATCAGCCAGTACCGCTCCGGTCAGATCACTCAGGAAGAGAGATACAACCGTGTCATCGGTCTCTGGTCCAAGACCAACGATGAGCTTACCGATGCCCTCATGGATCAGCTGGAAAAGAGCCAGAACGGCTTCAACCCGCTCTATCTCATGGCCGTTTCCGGTGCCCGCGGTAGTAAGACCCAGATCAGACAGCTCGGTGCAATGAGAGGACTCATGGCACGCCCGAGCGGTGATATCATCGAATTCCCGATCAAGTCGAACTTCAAGGAAGGTCTCTCGATCATCGAGTTCTTCATCTCCACCAACGGTGCACGTAAGGGTCTCTCCGATACGGCTCTCAAGACCGCTGAGGCAGGTTACCTTACAAGAAGACTTGTCGATATCTCTCAGGATGTCGTCGTCAACATCGATGACTGTCACACGATCAACGGTATCTGGCGTTCAGCCATCAAGGAAGGCGATGAAATCATCGAGCACCTTGCTGACAGAATCACCGGACGTTGCCCTGTCGACGATGTCGTTCATCCGTTCCTGCGCGATGAGAACGGCAGACCCGTCGTCCTCGCAAAGGCAAACACAGAGATCGATGACGAGACTGCAAAGAAAATCGAGGATGCAGGTATCGAGAGAGTCTATCTCAGGACAGTTCTCACATGTGAGGCCAAGTACGGCGTCTGTGCAAAGTGTTACGGAAGGAACCTGGCAAACAACCGCCCCGTCGATATCGGTGAGGCAGTCGGTACCATCGCCGCCCAGTCAATCGGACAGCCCGGTACCCAGCTTACCATGAGAACGTTCCACGTCGGTGGTACGGCTACCGCATCAAGTGAAGCCAACAAGCTCTTCTTCGACCATATGACCATCGTCGGAAAGATCAGCGGTCTCATCATCACAAGTGATGCCGACGGCAGCAGGATCTTCCCGAGAAAGGGTTCCGTCGAGATTTCCCGTGTCCTCCAGGAGCTTACGGGTCTTTACGATGAGCTCATCGCCCAGCCGGGCAGCCTCGTCGCAAAGGGTTCTGAGCTCTATAAGAAGGATGGCATTGTATGCACTTCCGCCTTCAACGGCACGGTCGCAGGCATCGGGGAAAGAATCTTCATCGTGGGTAACCCCGTAGTACACAAAGTTGCACCCGGTTCCGTCCTCTGCGTCAGCGAAGGTCAGATTGTCAACACCGGCGAAGCCGTTGTCGAGTTCGACCCCTTCAGCGAACCCATCATCAGTGAAGTAGCAGGTACAGTGCTCTTTGCCGACATCAAGGAAGGTTCAACGCTCATCAACGAGGTCAACGAGGAAACAGGTAACGTCGAGAGAAAGATCACCGAGCACAACCTCGAAAACCTCCAGCCGAGAATGGTCATCAGACTTGCAGACGGTTCGGAAGTCACATACTCACTCCCCGGCGGTGCATACCTCCAGGTTGAGGAAGGCGCACACATCGGTGTCGGTACTGTTCTTGCCAAGCTGTCAAAGGCTTCACTCAAGACAAAGGATATCACCGGTGGTCTTCCCCGTGTCGGTGAGCTCTTCGAGGCCAGAAGACCTAAGGATCCCGCAGTGCTTGCCCAGGTTTCCGGTACCGTTGAAATCGGTGCGGTCTCCAAGGGTAAGAGGATCATCAATGTCATCGACGCCTTCGGCAAGGAGTTCAGGCACGTGGTTCCGATGAGCTCCAACATCCTGGTGCGTGACGGAGATACGGTCGTCGCCGCAGAGCCTCTCTGTGACGGTGCGAAGGATCCGCATGACATTCTGACCATCCTCGGTGAGAATGCACTCCAGTCGTTCCTGGTCGATGAAGTCCAGCAGGTTTACAGACAGCAGGGCGTAGACATCAACGACAAGCACCTCGGCATCATCATCCGCCAGATGCTCAGGAAGGTTCAGATCCTCGATGTGGGTGATACATCGTTCATCTTCCAGCAGCAGGTCGACAAGCACAAGTTCCTCGAGGAGAACGAAAGGGTAATAGCCCAGGGTGGTAATCCCGCGGTTGCATGCCCGATCCTTCTCGGTATCACAAGGGCTTCGCTCTCCATCGACTCGTTCATCTCCGCTGTCTCCTTCCAGGAGACCACGAAGGTATTGACAAATGCCGCGATTGCTGGTAGTAAAGATGAACTTAGAGGTCTCAAGGAAAACGTGGTCATCGGCCACCTGATTCCGGCAGGTACCGGTATGAAGAAGTACCGCCAGATCCACCTTGATGATGAGAAGCTGCTCGAGCTCCAGAAGTCCGTTGACAAGGCCAGAAAGGAAATGAAGGCCGAGGAAATCGACGATGATGAGTTCGATGTGGAACAGATTGCAGATATGAAGACTGTGGGAGATGCGGCAGACATCGACGGTGTTGACGTTGATGACAGCCTTGATGAATGATGACGCCTGTCGGCGCCGTCTGAAGTCGGCTGAGCCAGTATCTCATGCTGACCCGGTCTTTATGAGAAGTGCCGCCTGCGCGGCACCTCCCGGTTCCTCTGTGAGGAGGGGAAACGGATATATAAAATAAGGAGCGTATCGAAAGATGCCTACTATTAATCAGCTGGTAAGAAAGGGCAGGACCACTCTCAAGAACAAGACGAAGTCACCTGCTCTCGAAGGATGTCCGCAGAAGCGCGGCACATGTACAAGGGTTATGACAGTCACACCTAAGAAGCCTAACTCAGCTCTGAGAAAGGTTGCCCGTGTCCGCCTGTCTAACGGTATCGAAGTAACGGCTTACATCCCCGGTATCGGCCATAACCTTCAGGAGCACTCAGTTGTCCTGATCAGGGGCGGCAGGGTCAAGGACCTTCCCGGTGTCCGTTATCACATCATCCGTGGTTCCAAGGATACACTTGGTGTCGCAGACAGAAAGAGAAGCCGCTCTAAGTACGGTGCTAAGAAGCCAAAGGCTTGATAGGAGGAAAAGAGAATGTCTAGAGGTTCAAAAACTCCTGTTAGGAATGTCACACCCGATGCTGTTTACAACAGCACAGTCGTTGAGAAGTTCATCTGCCGCATGATGATTGACGGTAAGAAGAACGTCGCTTCAAAGATCCTTTATACCGCACTTTCCACAGTTGGTGAGAAGAGCGGTGAGAGCCCGATCGATGTCTTCACAAAGGCACTCGACAACGTCAAGCCCATGGTAGAGGTCAAGAGCCGCCGTGTCGGTGGTTCCACATACCAGGTTCCGACCGAGATCAGGGAGCCCAGAAGAGAAGCACTTGCAATGAGATGGATCATCGCTGCTGCAAGGACACGCTCCGGAAAGAGCATGGCTGAGAAGCTCGCTAACGAACTTCTTGATGCTTACAACTCAACCGGTGCAGCTTTCAAGAAGAAGGAAGATACACACAGAATGGCAGATGCCAACAAGGCATTCACCCACTTCAGGTGGTAGTTCCCTTCCGGAGAAGAGAGAGACAGCTTCAATGCTGTCTCTTTTTTTTGCTCATGCATTGTCATTCACGGCCTTTATATGAGCAATATGGAGTTTTCATTTTCCCCTTACAGCTGTTATATTCCACTATATGGATGAAGATTACAGAATCGCGCTGCTTATAGACGCGGACAATACACAGCTTTCAAAGATCGGGGCAATCATACAGGAGCTTTCCGCCTACGGCCGCATCGTGGTCAAAAGGGCATATGGAAACTGGAAGAAGAATGCCCTCAAGAACTGGGAAGGGGAACTGAAGAGGCTCGCCATCAAGGCCGAGCAGCAGTTTGATTATGTCTCAGGGAAGAACGCAACTGACATGGCACTGGTGATAGATACGATGGACCTGCTTCACAGGGAGTCATATGATGCCTTTGCAATAGTCGCTTCCGACAGCGACTACACGCCTCTGGCGATAAGACTCCACGAGGATGGCGTCTTCGTCATCGGGGTGGGGGAGAAGAAGACTCCCGAGCCCTTCAGGAATGCCTGCGATGAATTCATCTTCATCGAGAACCTCGATGAGGAGGAGAGTGAGGTGCCTGTCATCAGGGAGAGTGCCACCGGAGGGGCTGATGAGATACACCGCCTCCTTCTCAGGGCCTCTGACAGATACAGCGATGAGGAGGGCTTTACCGACATCTCCCAGGCCGGTACGTACATCAAGCGTGTCAAACCCGACTTCGATGTCAGGACATACAAATACCGAAAGCTCTCTGACTTCATCTGCGCCTTTCCCAAACGTTATGAGGTCAGAAGGGAAAAAACAGCCTTCTACTACCGCTGCAAATAGAAAAAGTGAGGCGTTAACCTCACTTTGCAAGTGCTTCCCTGATCGCTTTTGCCAGCTGGTCGGGGCAGCTTGTCTGCTTGAACCCGCAGGTGGTTCCCTCGATTCTGTCGGCGGTTTCCTTTGCATCCTGTCCTTCGACAAGTCTGCCGATACCCTTGAGGTTGCCGTTGCAGCCTCCCGTGAATCTCACGTCGTGGAGTCTGCCCTCGTCATCGATCGAGAATTCGATCAGCTGGGAGCAGGTTCCGCGTGTCTTATATCTCACGTCCATGTTGTTTACTCCTTGGCTTTGAATGTAAGCGAGATGGAGGCTTAAATCAAGGGTGAAAAAGCGAAACTTCCGGTTTTCAGCTTCCAAATATTTGTGACAGAGAATTTTACGCATAAGGTGTACAAATTTAATATTTTGGCAGGGCAAAACACATTCAAAGCTGTTGTACACAAATTCCCAAGTGATTAATATATGTGACGGAATTATATACATATAGAGGATAAAGTGGACACTATTCTTATTTCATTGGCGTTCGCACTGATCGCCGGGCTTCTGATGTCCAGAGCCGCAAAGCTGGTGAATCTTCCTGCAGTCACCGCATATCTCATCGCAGGACTTCTTATCGGACCGTTCTGCCTCGGCAGACTCAATATTGCAGGCGTGGGCTTCAACAGCCTTACCCAGGTCGGTGGCTTTGAGATAGTAAGCCAGACAGCCCTCGGCTTCATCGCATTTGCAATCGGAAATGAATTCAGACTGAAGGACCTGAAGGTCATGGGAAGGGCCGCCATAACGGTCGGCATCCTTCAGGCCGTCATCACGACAGCCATCGTCGATCTTGCCCTCGTCGTGCTTCATTTCCTGTTTCCTTCCGTCATTTCGCTCTCATCGGCCATCACCCTCGGTGCGATTGCCGCAGCCACGGCACCTGCCGCAACGCTGATGGTTGTCCGTCAGTATAAGGCAGAAGGTCCCCTCACAAAGCTCCTTCTCATGGTCGTTGCCATCGATGATGCCGTGGGTCTGGTGCTTTTCTCAGTCTCCTTCGGCATTGCCTCCGCACTGGAGACAGGTGCCATCAGCATCGTGTCAGTCCTTGTCGAGCCCCTGCTCGAGATCGGATGCTCACTGGTCCTCGGTGTGATCGCAGGCCTGCTTCTCAACTGGCTTGAGGTATACTTCCACTCCAGAAGTAAGCGTCTTGCCCTTGCAGTTGCCTTCGTATTGCTTACCGTCGGATTCTCCAGCAAGACCTTCGTCATCGGAGGAGTGCATGTGGGCTTCTCCCTTCTTCTCGTGTGCATGATCACGGGAACCGTGTTCTGCAACATATGTGAGACCAGTGAGGAGCTCATGGCCAGGGTCGAAAGGTGGACAGCACCCCTTAACATGCTTTTCTTCATCTTAAGCGGTGCCGAGCTCAATCTTACCGTGCTTTCAAATCCGATGGTCATCATGATCGGCGTGATCTACATCATCTTCCGCTCTGCAGGCAAGTTCGGCGGTTCCTACCTCAGCTGTCTCATGGAGCACACCTCAAAGGAGATCAGGACCCACCTGGGCATCACGCTGCTGCCCCAGGCAGGAGTTGCGCTGGGCATGGCCCTGACTGCCGCAAACCTCTCCGACGGTGCGATGGTGAGGAGCGTGGTTCTGTTCAGCGTCCTCATCTACGAGCTGGTCGGCCCGACCCTCACGAAATGGTCGCTCACGCAGGCCGGGGAAATCAAGCCGGAGGGCAGGAAGAGCAGCAGAGAGATCAACCAGCCCGACAGCAAACCCGCAGTCACGCTCAAATAAACTATTATTCAGGTCCTGCAAGGCGCAGGACCTTTTTCATGCCAATTTTTCGCTAATTTAACTTCCCTGAATAAAAAGAAATAAAAAAGAAAAAGCGTGTTGACAAAGATTGGGGAAAGTAATATATTGCTTAAAGTGTCCGCACTACGGGCTAAACCGTTGTGCGAATTTGAGAGCCAAACCGACTGCGCAGTCGCGGCAGTGACAACGGTGGTTCCGGAAGCAGGTTTTTGATAACATAAACGAATGTCGGCCGTGACATGATTCGCAGTCGACCTCTGGATCCCCTGATGTTCGCCTCGATAATGCGATCAGTTTGTAACTCTGAAATCAGTAAAGGCTTGGGCCTTTATGACAATATTTTGATTTTGTGACATTAAGTCACAAGGAGGAACTGATGGCAAAGGAAAAATTCGAGAGAACCAAGCCACACGTAAACGTAGGTACTATTGGTCACGTTGACCATGGTAAGACCACACTCACAGCTGCTATCACATCACACTGTGCTAGACTCTTCGGTGATAAGGCTCTTGCTTACGATGCAATCGATAACGCACCGGAAGAAAAAGCTAGAGGTATCACCATCAACACAAGACACGTTGAGTACCAGTCAAAGAACCGCCACTATGCACACGTTGACTGCCCGGGCCACGCTGACTATGTCAAGAACATGATCACCGGTGCTGCTCAGATGGATGGTGCTATCATCGTAGTTGCCGCAACTGACGGTGCAATGGCTCAGACAAAGGAGCACATCCTCCTCGCAAGACAGGTTGGTGTACCCTGTATCATCGTTTTCATCAACAAGTGCGATCAGGTTGACGATCCTGAACTCATCGACCTCGTTGAGGAAGAGATGAGAGACCTCCTCACAGAGTATGGCTTCGACGGCGCTAACTGCCCTGTCATCAGAGGATCCGCTTACCAGGCAATGACAAACCCCGATGATCCCGCAGCTACAAAGTGCATCGACGAGCTCCTCGACGCTATGGATTCCTACATCCCGCTTCCTGAGAGAGCAGTTGACAAGCCCTTCCTCATGCCTATCGAAGATATCTTCTCAATCTCCGGTCGTGGTACAGTTGTTACAGGAAGAGTCGAGGCTGGTGTCATCCACGTCAACGATCCCGTTTCAATTGTCGGTATCAAGGAGACCAAGGACTCTGTCGTTACAGGTGTTGAGATGTTCAACAAGCTCCTCGACGAAGGTCAGGCCGGTGATAACATCGGTGCTCTCCTCAGAGGTGTTGACAAGAAGGAAGTTGTCCGCGGACAGGTTCTCGCTAAGCCAAAGTCAATCACACCGCACTCAAAGTTCACAGGTGCTGTATACGTACTGAGCAAGGAAGAGGGTGGCAGACACTCCCCATTCTTCTCCGGTTACAGACCTCAGTTCTACTTCAGAACAACCGATATCACAGGTACAGTCACTCTTCCTGCAGGTAAGGAAATGGTCATGCCTGGCGACCACACAGAGATCAACGTTGAGCTGATCCACAAGGTTGCTATGGATAAGGGTCTCCGCTTCGCTATCCGTGAAGGCGGCAGAACAGTCGCTTCCGGCCAGGTCACAGACATTCAGGACTGATTGCGTGATCACGTCTGTCAGGGTCTCAGGACCCTGACAGGATTAGATTTTTGGAGATTTTTAGAAAATGGCTAATGAAAGAATTCGTGTAAAACTGAGAGGCTTTGATGTTGAACTCGTTGAGCAGAGCTCAAAGGCTATCGTTTCAACAGTAGTGAAAGCCGGTGCGAAGGTTTCCGGTCCTGTGCCTCTTCCGACACGTATCAATAAGTATACTGTCTTGAGATCACCTCATGTAAATAAGAAGGCTCGCGAACAGTTCGAGATGAGAACACACAAGAGATTGATTGACATTTTGGAGCCTACACCTAAGGTAGTAGAAGCCCTTATGAAACTCGAACTCCCTGCTGGTGTGGACGTTGAAATTAAACAGTGAGAAGTTGAGGTAAGAGATGTTAGGGCTTATCGGCAAAAAAATAGGAATGACACAGGTATTTGACGCTAAGGGCGTTCTGACTCCTGTGACAGTTATAAAGATAGAGGACAATGTCGTTGTCGCGAACAGGACTGAAGAGAAGAATGGTTACTCAGCAGCAGTCCTCGCAACAGGCGACATGAAGAAGGAACGCGCTACAAAGCCGTATGCAGGACAGTTCGCTGATGTCTGCGATCCCAAGAAGACCGTCATGGAAATGAGGGATTTCGAGAGCGAAGTCAAGGTCGGTGATGTACTCGGCGTGGATATGTTCAAGGATATCGCATTCGTTGATGTGACCGGTACCTCAAAAGGTAAGGGTTATCAGGGCGGTATGAAGCGCTATGGTTTCGGCGGCGGACGTGCAACTCACGGTTCAAAGTTCCACAGAGACCTCGGCGGTACGGCAATGTCCTCAACACCTGCCCGCACCTTTAAGGGCCACAGAATGGCAGGTCACATGGGTAATGAGAAGACCACCGTCCAGAATCTCAGGGTGGTCGCGGTAGACAGTGAGATGCAGGTACTCATGGTCAAGGGTGCAATTCCCGGACCTACTCAGAGCACTGTCATCGTCAGAAAAGCGATTAAGAAGTAGTGGGGCGACATATGGAAGCAAAAGTTTATTCAACTTCAGCTAAAGAGATCCGCACATGCGAACTCAACGAAGAGGTCTTCGCAAGAGAAGTCTCCGACGGTGCGATCTACTACGCTGTAAACAACGAACTCGCTAACCGTCGTGTTGGCACTGCATGCACAAAGACACGTGCTGAAGTAAACTACAGCAATACAAAGCCTTTCAAGCAGAAGGGTACAGGTAGCGCCCGCCGCGGTGACAAGAAGTCACCTGTCATGGTCGGTGGTGGCACGATCTTCGGACCGAAGCCGCGTGATTACTCCTACACGATGCCCAAGAAGGTCAAGCGCCTTGCTTACAAGAGCCTCCTGAGCCTCGGCGTCCAGGAAAACCGCCTTGTTGTCGTTGAGGATTTCACCAGCGAGAACGGAAAGACAAAGGATCTTGCTCAGATCATGAAAGCGTTTGATACGGAAAACCAGAGAACGGTCATCATCATGAAGGATGACGATGCGATGCTCCGCCGCTCTGCAAGGAACATCCCTTACCTTCATGTTCTTGCATACGACAAGCTTTCCGCAAAAGAACTTCTTTACGGAAGGAAGATTCTCGTTCTTGAGAGTGCGGCTGTGGAACTCGGTAAGTTCTATGGTGAGAGATAAGGGTTAGTAAGATGAGAGCAGATCAGGTAATCATTGAACCAATTGTGAGCGAGAAGTCAACCATCGCTCGTGAGAATGTTTGCAAGAAATACACATTCCGCGTCGATCCTCAGGCTAACAAGTTTGAGATCATGGCTGCGGTCAAGGAGATCTTTAAGGTCGAAGTGGAATCCTGCAATGTTATGAACATGAAAGGTAAGCCCAAGTATTCAAGAGGTAAGGGCGGTTACATCAAGGGAACCACATCCTCATGGAAGAAGGCTATCGTTACTTTGGCCAAGGGTCAGTCCATTTCGGCCATCGAAGGCGTATAAGGGGAGAGAGTTAAAATGGCTTTAAAATCATATAAACCCAATACTCCGGGCCTTCGCCAGAAGACCGTTCTGGTGAACAGCGAGATCACTGCTGTCAAGCCGGAGAAGTCTCTCACAACCAGCCTTAACAAGACTGCTGGACGTGATACTTTCGGTCGCATCAGCGTAAGACGCAGAGGCGGCGGTCACAAGAGAGCTTATCGTATCATCGACTTTAAGCGCAGCAAGACTGGCGTACCCGGTGTCGTCAAGACTATCGAATACGATCCGAACAGAAGCGTTAACATCGCTCTCGTGTTCTATGCTGACGGTGAGAAGAGATACATCATCGCTCCGAAGGGAATCAAGGTTGGTACAACCGTTGTCGCAGGACCCAACGCTCCTCTGACAGTCGGTAATGCACTTCCCCTGAAGAATATCCCCCTCGGTCTCATCGTGCACAACGTTGAGCTCACACTCGGCCGCGGCGGTCAGCTCGTCAGATCCGCAGGTGTAGGTGCAACAGTCGTTGCAAAAGAAGGTGACTATGTCACACTCCGCCTTCCCTCAGGTGAAATGAGAATGGTCTTCGGTGAGTGTATGGCAACAATCGGTGAGCTCGGTAACGAGGATCACATGAACGTTTCCCTCGGTAAAGCCGGTGCATCACGCCACCTTGGCAGAAGACCTAAGGTCCGCGGTGTCGTCATGAACCCGATCGATCACCCGCATGGTGGTGGTGAAGGTAAGACTGCTGCCGGACGCCATCCTGTCACTCCGTGGGGCAAGCCGACCAAGGGTGCGAAGACTCGTTCTAAGAAGAACCCTTCAAACGCATTCATCGTTAAGAAGCGCAAGTAGTAGGAGAAGCAAATGGCAAGGTCAATTAAGAAAGGCCCTTTTGTTGACGACAGTCTTCTGAAAAGGGTAGAAGCATCTAATAAAGCTGGTCAGAAGCAGATGATCAAGACTTACTCAAGAAGCAGTGTGATCATCCCGGACATGGTCGGTTTTACCATCTCTGTTTACAACGGTAAGACCTGGATCCCAGTGTTCGTCACAGAAAACCTCGTAGGTCACAAGCTCGGTGAGTTCGCTCCTACACGTATCTTCCGTGGCCATGCATCTGACAAGAAGGGTAAATAATAGGTAAGAATGATGGAAACTAAGAAAGGTTATCAAGCAATTGCTAAGTTTTTACTGGTTTCACCTTCAAAGGTCCGCCCTGTCGCTAACCTGGTTAGAGGCAAGGCTTACCCCGAAGCAGTGGCCATTCTTGAAGCAATGCCCCAGAAAGGCGCACGCCTTATTCTGAAAGTTCTCAAGTCCGCAGGTGCAAATGCTCTGAACAGCAACAGAAAACTCGATGAGGATTCACTCTATGTCGCTGCTCTCATGGTTGATGACGGTCCCCGCCTCAAGAGAGTGTGGGCTCGCTCCCACGGAAAACGTGACATCCTCTTAAAGAGAATGTCTCATATTACCGTTGTTGTCGACGAGAAAGTTAAGGAAGGTAAGTAATGGGACAGAAAGTTAATCCGATCGGACTCAGGCTCGGTGTCAACAAGACATGGAAGTCAAAGTGGTATGTCGATCCCAGGGAATATGCGGATACCCTCCACGAGGATCTCGTCCTCAGAAAGGCTCTGCTCGCTTGTCCTGAGGTCCAGGGTGCGGATATCGCAGATGTTGAGATCGTCCGCAAGCCGCAGCGCATCACACTGAACATCGCAACCGCCCGCCCCGGCATCATCATCGGTGCAAAGGGTGCCAACGTTGAGAAGCTCAGCGAGTCACTGCAGAAGCTCACTGACAAGAAGGTTCAGATCAAGATCAAGGAGATCAAGAAGCCTGAAGTCGACGCTCAGCTCATCGCTCTCTCAGTCGCCAAGCAGCTCGAGAACAGAGGTGCTTTCCGCCGCGTAATGAAGAACAGCGTCTCACGCGCCATCACTGGCGGTGCTCAGGGTATCAAGATTAAGTGCTCAGGCCGTCTCGGCGGTGCCGAAATCGCAAGATCAGAGTGGATGAAGGAAGGAAGAGTACCTCTTCACACTCTCCGCTCAGACATCGATTACGGCTTTGCCACCGCGAACACTTCCTTTGGTGCAATCGGTGTCAAGGTCTGGGTCTTCAACGGTGAGATCTATGATCATGCATCTACAGAAGAGGATGCAGGCGGTGTTCTCAAGAAGAAGACCGATGATGCTTCAAGGAGTTAGTCATGCTTAGTCCAAAGAGAATTAAATACAGAAAGAAGCAGCGCGGTACACGCGATGCAGTAGCTCACAGAGGCAACACTCTGGCATTTGGTGAATTCGGTCTCATGGCTACAGAGCCCCTCTGGATCACAAACCGCCAGATTGAGGCTGCCCGTGTCGCCATGACTCGTCACGTAAAGCGTGGCGGTAAGGTCTGGATCCGTATCTTCCCCGACATGCCCTACACAAAGAAGCCTGCTGAAACAAGACAGGGTAACGGTAAGGGCGCTCCGGAAGGATGGGTTGCAGTCGTAAAGACCGGCGCAATCATGTTCGAGATGGGCGGCGTTGATGAGACTCTCGCAAGGGAAGCTCTCGAGCTCGCAGCATCCAAACTTCCGATCAAGACGAAGTTCGTCTCCAGGGCAGCACAGGAGTGAGGAGTAAAGCAAAATGAAAAAGAACATCAAGAAAATGACTTACGCCGAGCTTACTGCGGAGCGTGACAAGCTCAGAAAGGAGCACCTCGACCTCAGAATGCAGAAGGTTCTCGGTCATCTCGACAACCCTCTCGCACTCAGGACAGTCAAGAGGGATATCGCCCGCCTGAACACTCTGATTCACGCACAAGACATTGGCATTGCCAAGGCATCCAAGTAGAGAGGCTAGAAATGGAAGCTAGAAAGAAATCTTTTAACGGTATTGTAGTGAGCGACAAGATGGACAAGACCATCGTTGTTGAGGTTACCAATAGAACCCTTCATCCTCTCTACAAGAAGTACGTTAACAGTACTAAGAAGATCAAGGCTCATGACGAGAAGAATGATGCTCATGTCGGTGACACTGTAACAGTCGTTGAGTGCCGCCACCTCAGCAAGGACAAGTGCTGGAGACTTGAGAAGATCGTCGAGAGAGCTCGCTAAGGAGAACTGTTATGGTACAGATGCAGACTTATTTGAACGTAGCGGACAACAGCGGTGCAAAGCGCGTGCAGTGCATCAAGGTCCTCGGCGGCAGCCATAGATATGTTGCTTCAGTCGGCGACATCATCGTGGTCGCTGTCAAGGATGCCCTCCCGAACGGTGCCATCAAGAAGGGTGACGTTCTGAAGGCCGTTATCGTCCGTACTAAGAAGGAATACCGCAGACCTGACGGTACCTATATCAGGTTCGATGACAACGCATGCGTTATCATCGATGCCAACAATAACCCACGCGGTAAGCGTATCTTTGGCCCGGTAGCACGTGAGCTCCGTGACGGCTACATGAAGATCGTTTCACTCGCACCGGAAGTGTTGTAGGAGAAAAACACATGAGACTAAAGAAAAACGACACAGTCAAGATTATTGCAGGTAAGGACAAAGGCAAAATCGGTAAGATTGTGAAGATCAACCCCGAAACAGAAAGGGTTATCGTCCAGGGTGCTAACATGGTCACAAAGACCATCAAGAAGAAGAACCCGCAGGATAAGGGCGGTATCATGGTTGTTGAAGCTCCGATCCACGTTTCAAATGTTGCCATTGTAAGCAAGGACAAGACATCAAGGATCGGATACAAGCTCGAGAACGGAAAGAAAGTCCGTTATGCAAAGAAGACAGGAGAGGTGCTCTAAAATGGCAGAAAAGTTTATCCCTAATTTCAAGGTTAAATACTCTGAGACAGTTGCACCTGAGCTGATGAAGGAGTTCGGTTACTCCTCAGTCATGCAGATTCCTGCAATCGAGAAAATCACAGTATCTGTCGGCGTCGGTGAAGCGACGACCAACAAGAAGCTCCTGGACGCAGCTGTCAAGGAACTCGAGCAGATCACAGGTCAGCACGTTGTGAAGACCAGGGCACG
Source organism: Spirochaetales bacterium (assembly GCA_022788185.1). Taxonomy (GTDB): domain Bacteria; phylum Spirochaetota; class Spirochaetia; order Sphaerochaetales; family Sphaerochaetaceae; genus Bullifex. The sequence continues at coordinate 34,406 of JALEVV010000052.1, forward strand.
CAAGTCCATCGCTAACTTCAAGGTCAGGGAAGGACAGGAAATCGGTGCCATGGTTACACTCAGAGGCGACAACATGTGGTACTTCCTCGAGAGACTCATCAGCATCGCGCTCCCTCGTGTCAAGGACTTTAAAGGTGTCAATCCCAATGCCTTCGACGGTCACGGAAACTACTCTCTCGGTATCACCGAGCAGATCATCTTCCCTGAGATTGACTTCGATAAGATCGAAAGGGTTAGCGGCCTGAACGTTGCAATCGTCACTACTGCTAACACGGACGAGGAAGCATTTGCCCTGCTGAAGAAGCTCGGCATGCCGTTTGCTAAATAAGGAGCTTTTTCAATGGCAAAGAAGTCTTTAATCGTTAAATGTAACAAGGACCCGAAGTTCTCAACGCGTTCTTACAACCGCTGCAGAATCTGCGGACGTCCCCGTGGATATATGCGCAAGTTTGATATGTGCAGGGTCTGCTTCCGCAAACTTGCAAGCGAAGGCCAGATCCCTGGCGTTACCAAATCTAGCTGGTAGGAGTAGAGATATGGCAGTAAGTGATCCAATTGCTGATATGCTGACTAAGATCAGAAATGCTAGTCTGGCAAAGCACGAGAAAGTAGATATTTCAACTAGCAAGATGAAGCTTCAGATCATCAAGATCATGAAGAACGAAGGCTTCATCAAGAACTTCAAGAAGGTGACCAAGGATAACATGTCCGTTATCAGGGTTTACCTCAAGTACGATGATGCTCAGGCACCGGTCATTCACGGTCTCGAGCGTATCTCCACACCGGGTCGCCGTGTTTACAGCGGTTACAAGGATATGCCCCGTGTCTATAACGGTCACGGTGTTGTGGTAGTCTCATCTTCAACCGGCGTCATCACCGGCAAGAAGGCCACTGAGAACAAAGTCGGCGGCGAACTGATCTGCACGATCTGGTAAGGGAGGAAGAAATGTCACGTATCGGTAAATTACCCGTTGCAATCCCTGCCGGAGTAAAGGTCAGCGTAACTGACAGCCTCATTACCGTTGAAGGTCCCAAGGGAACCCTCACTCAGGCCACTCGCCCTGAAGTTACGGTCGAAGTCAAAGACAACGAAGTCTTCGTAACACGCCATGACGACGAAATGGCAAGCAGAAGCTGCCATGGCCTTTATCGCCAGCTGATCCACAACATGATCGTAGGCGTAAGCCAGGGCTACACAAAGGTCCTCGTCATCAACGGTGTCGGTTACAGAGCCGAGCTTAAGGATAACGTCCTCACACTGGCTCTCGGTTACTCCACGATCATCGACTACATCATTCCGGAAGGCATCTCCGCCAAGGTTGACGGAACCAAGGTTGCCATCACCGGTATCGATAAGGCCAAGGTCGGTCAGGTCTGCGCCGAGATCCGTTCTCTCAGAGGTCCTGAACCCTATAAGGGCAAGGGCATCAAGTATGAGACCGAGAACATCCGCCGCAAGGTCGGTAAGTCCGGTGGTAAGAAATAAGGGGTAGGTTAAATGAACAGAATTGTCGATAAGAATCGCAAATTAGCAAAGCGTAAGGCACATATCAGAAAGAGAATCTCCGGTACTCCGGAGCGTCCCCGCATGACTGTGTTCAGAAGCAACCTCCACATGTATGTTCAGGTCATCGATGATGTCGCCGGAAAGACTCTTGTTTCCGCATCAACCGTTGAAGCTGACCTCAAGGGGCTTAAGAACAACGTCGCCGATGCCGCTAAGCTCGGTGAGGCAGTCGGTAAGAGGCTTCTCGAGAAGAACATCGACACAGTGGTATTCGATCGTAACGGTTACATCTACCACGGTATCGTTAAGGCCATTGCAGACGGTGCACGCGCTGCAGGCGTAAAGTTCTAAGGAGTTTGATATGGAAAAAGCTAGAGAAAAAGAAGTCAAGGACGGATACGTAGAAAAACTTATCAAACTCAACCGCGTTGCCAAGGTCGTAAAGGGTGGTAGAAGGTTCTCCTTCTCAGCTCTGGTCGTCGTTGGTTACGGTGATGGAAGGGTAGGATACGGCTTCGGTAAGGCCAATGATGTGACCGATGCCATCAGAAAGGCAACGGAGAAGGCTAAGTCCAGCCTCATCACCGTTCCTCTCAAGGGCAACACGATCCCTCATGAGATGCTCGGCAAGTTCAAGAGCGCAAGCGTTCTCGTCCGCCCGGCTGTTCCCGGTACCGGTGTCATCGCCGGCGGTGCAGTCCGCGCAGTCGCAGATGCAGCAGGTATCAAGGACATGCTCAGCAAGTCCCTTGGTTCAAAGAACTCGATCAACACCGTCAAGGCTACATTTGACGCTTTCGAGCACCTCTTTGATGCCAAGAAGGTCGCAGCTGACAGAGGTAAGTCTCTGAAGGAAATTTGGGGTTAATTATGGCAGAGAAACAGATCAAGATCACACTCGTCCATTCAGTCGCAGGCACACTTCCCAAGCAGAGAAAGACCGTCAAGGCTTTAGGACTTGGTAAGATGCACAGCTCTGTTGTCCATGCTGCAACACCTGCCACACTCGGTATGGTTCGCACCGTGGCTCACTTAGTCAAAGTTGAGGAGATGTAAGATGGGACAGATTAACGCACCCTACGGTGCTAACACAAAGAAGACCATTGTCGGTCGCGGCGCTTCTTCCAAGGGAAGAGCCTGCGGTCGCGGTCATGACGGTCAGAACAGCCGCTCCGGCGGCGGTGTCCGCCTCGGTTTCGAGGGTGGACAGATGCCTCTTTACAGACGTGTTGCACGTCGCGGCTTCTCCAATTGCCCCTTCAAGGTGACATACGAAGTTGTTTCCCTCTCAGTGATCAGCGAGAAGTACGCTGACGGTGAGACAGTCAGCCTCGAGACCCTTAAGGAAAAGGGTATTGTCAAGGGCAATGGTGTTCAGGTTAAGGTCCTCTCAAACGGAACCCTTACAAAGAAAGTCGCATTTGAAGGAGTATGTATGTCTCAGTCTGCCAAGGCAGCTGCTGAGGCGGCAGGTTGCTCCGTAAAATAAAAAAAGAAGGCAATCATGTCAAATTCACTCACAGATATGATGAGAATGAAGGACATCAGAACCAAAGTACTTATTACGATCGGCTTACTTGTCGTAAGCCGTATCGGAACGGTAATTCCTATTCCTGGTATTGATCCTAACGTTCTCGAGAACTACTTCATGCTCCAGAGCAACTCCACCACGGTCGGATTTGCTGAGTATCTGAACTTCTTCTCAGGCGGCGCATTCAGCAACTTCTCGCTGTTCATGCTCGGTGTTATGCCTTACATCAGCACCCAGATCATCGTACAGCTCCTGATGCTCGTTGTGCCTTCCCTCAAGAAGCTTGCTCAGGATCCTCACGGCAGCAAGAAGATCCAGCAGTATACCCGTTACGGTACGATCCTGGTATGTATGATTCAGGCTCTTGTCGTTACGGTATATGCGAAGTCCATTGAAAGCTATGGGTTCAACGTCATAACGATTGACAGCACAGTGCTCTTCACGATTGTTGCGATGATTTCAACGACTGCAGGTTCCATGCTCCTTATCTGGCTCGGTGACAAGATCACTCAGCACGGTATCGGAAACGGTATCTCACTCCTGATCTTCGCAGGTATCGTTGCCAGAATGCCTTCTGCCTTCGGTACACTGATCAGCAGCATCTCCACAGGAACACTCAACCCGGTCGCTCTCATCCTTGTCGTGATCATGTTCGTCTTCGTCGTCATCATGGTCGTCTACGAGGAGCAGGGACAGAGGAAGATCCCCGTCAACTATGCAAAGCGCGTTGTTGGCAGGAAGATGTACGGTGCAGGTTCATCCTACATTCCGTTCAAGATCAACCCCTCCGGCGTTATCCCCGTCATCTTCGCATCCGCGTTGCTGACATTCCCGCTTCAGATTGCATCATCCCTCGGAAATAATGTAAGATGGTTGCAGTCAGTCGCCAATTTCTTAAATCCTCAGGGTGCCCCCTATCTGATTATCTACACCCTGCTGATTATAGGTTTTGCGTTCTTCTATACTCAGATCAGTCTCAATCCGGTCGAGATGGCTAAGAACATCAGGGACAACGGCGGTTCAATCCCCGGAGTCAAGAACGAGAACATGGAGAAGTACCTCACAAAGGTTCTCAACAGAATCGTTCTTCCTGGTGCAATCTTCCTTGCTTTCATCGCCCTGATCCCGACTCTGATCCAGAAGCTGTTCAGCTTCCCTGCTTCAGTGGCGATGCTCTTCGGCGGTACATCACTGATCATCATGGTCGGTGTATGCCTTGACACTGTCAGACAGCTCGACGGACTGATGAAGATGCATCACCACGACGGATTTGTCGGCTCTGGCCGCAAGACCAAAAAAATTTAGGAGCTTTAACTATGAAAGTAAGAGCAAGTGTTAAACCGATTTGTGACAAGTGCAAGGTCATCAGACGTGCAGGAGTTGTACGCATTGTCTGTGAGAACCCCAAGCACAAGCAGAGACAAAAATAATCTAGGAGGCCTTTAATTATGGCACGTATCGCAGGTGTAGACTTGCCTAATAAGGCAGTCAAGATCGCCCTGACTTATATCTATGGCATCGGCAGAGTTTCTGCAGAAGAGATCTGTGTTAAGACAAACATCGATCCCGATGTTAGGATCAATACTCTTTCCGCTGATGATATCGCACTTCTCAGAAAGGTGATTGAAGAGGAATACAAGATCGAAGGTCATCTCAGGACCGAGGTCGCCCTCAACATCAAGCGTCTGATGGATATCGGCTGCTATCGTGGTCTCAGACACAGAAAGGGACTTCCTGTCCGCGGACAGAGGACCAAGACCAACGCACGCACACGCAAGGGTAAGAAGAAGACCGTTGCAGGAAAGAAGAAATAAGGGTTAGGTGAAGAAGTATGGCTAATGTAAAACGCAAAGCTAAGAAGACAGTTATCGAAGGTAATGTCTATATTCAGGCTACATTCAACAACACTATCATCACTGTGACTGACATTAACGGAAACGCCCTTTCATGGGCTTCTGCCGGCGGACTCGGTTTCAGAGGTGCTAAGAAGAGTACTCCTTATGCAGCTCAGACCACATGTGAGACCGCTGCCAAGAAGGCTATGGATTTCGGCCTGAAGGAAGTCAATGTGTTCGTCAAGGGACCCGGTGTGGGACGTGAGAGTGCTATCAGGACTCTCGGTGTCCTCGGACTCAAAGTCCGCTCCATCCGTGATGTGACCCCGATCCCTCACAACGGCTGCCGCCCGAGAAAGTCACGCCGTGTATGACCCATGCGGGAGCTTCCGCTCCCGTGGGTATTTGTGTTCGTTGAACGCATGATTTAAAAAAACAAGGAGTAATCATGGCACGTAAAAACCTACTGAAAGGCTTCAAAAAGCCTACAGGTATTTCCTATGACCAGAATGTGCTGACACCCGATTACGGCAAGTTTGTCGCATACCCCTTTGAAAGAGGATTCGGACATACAGTCGGTAACACTCTAAGACGTGTTCTACTCTCATCCATTCAGGGCTATGCAGTGACTGCAGTTCAGTTCACGACCTTCTCCAACGACGGTCGTGAGCCGCACATCATCACTTCGGAATATGAACCCATTCCGGGTGTGCGCGAGGACATCGCAGACATTGTGGCAGCACTGAAGAAACTTCAGATCGCTATGCCTGAAGACTGTGAAGGCACCACGCTTACCATCTCCTGCAAGGGACCTGGAATCATTACCGGTGCTGACTTCGAAAAGGACCAGGTGACAATCACTAATAAGGACCTTGAGATCTTCACTATGATGGATGACTGTGATCTTGAGATGGTTGTGGATATCAATCTCGGTCGTGGTTATGTTCCCTCCGAACTTAATGAAAAGTATTCTGAGGACCTCGGTGTCATCGCCATCGATGCTTTCTTCTCTCCCGTCAAGAGAGTCAAGATTGCAATCGAGCCTACCAGGGTCGGTCAGAGGAACGATTACGATAAGCTCATCCTTGAGATCTACACAGATGGAACGATCTCTCCCGATGATGCCCTTGCAGAAGCTGCAAAGATCATCAAGGAGCACTTCTCCATCTTCATCAATTTCGACGAGAGCCTAGTGAACAACAACGAGGAGATCGACGAGGAAGAAGCAAGGATCAGAAAGATCCTCGATACTTCCGTTGAAGAACTCGAGCTCACTGTCCGTTCCTCCAACTGTCTGAAGAATGCAAACATCAGGACGATCGGAGATCTGACCAAGAAAACTGAGGAGGAAATTGCCAAGACAAGAAACTTCGGTAAGAAGTCTCTTACGGAGATCAAGGACAAGCTCAAGGAGTGGAATCTTTCTCTCGGCATGACCGACTACAGTGTCTTAAAGACTGCTATAAAAGTTCCAGGTAACAAGGAAGAAGAAAATGAAGCATAGAATCGGATTCAATGCGCTTTCACGCAACTCCAGCGAGCGCAAAGCGCTGAAGCGCAACATGGTCACTTCCCTCTTCAGATATGAGAGGATCGAGACCACAAAGGCAAAGGCCCTTGAAGTCAGAAGAATGGCTGAGAAGATGATCACACGCGCTAAGGAAGATACAGTCCACAACCGCAGAATCGTCGCTCAGGATATCTACGACGAAGCTGTCGTGGCTAAGCTCTTCAAGGAAATCGCTCCCATGTTCGCAGAACGCAAGGGTGGTTACACAAGGATCCTCAAGACTGGTAACCGTCTCGGGGACGCAGCTGAGATGGTAATCCTCGAGCTCGTCGAGAAGACAGAGAAAAAGGATGCCAAAGCTGAAAAGAAGGCCGCTAAGGAAGACAAATAATCCTTAGGGTTAAGTAAACAGGAATCATTTCCTGAAGCCGTCACATCAGGTGGCGGTTTTTTTATACCCTTCGGTATTCCAAGTTTCATGAAGGTTTCTTATCTTACAAAAATAACTGAGTTCTCTGTCCATAAGGAATTGGATAATCGTTGATGCCATCTAATTGTCGTAATAGTTCTGGATTTCATCCACAAGGAGATATCCATCAGTGCGGAGTATCTCATAAACCATACAGGAGAACCAATGACTTCGTTCATGCCGGAAGACATATGATTCCCGATTCTTCTTCATTTCAAACTCTGATTAAAAACGGGAAACCCGTTTTTTATTCCGGATAATCACTGGGTATTAGGCGAAAATTTCTGATTATCAACGGATTTTTCGGTTTTATTGGAAATCCTGATCTTGAAATTCGGAATGAATGTGTTCGAATAAGGGTAAGGAATAGGGCGGTTTATTCCTAAGTATGCCACTGACTCTTACTATACGGATTGTCTTGCAGGAATCATTAATGACGACAGCTTTTCAGTGCGGAGAGATTGATTTACACAGATGCTAACACTGTTAATTGATGTAAACGTCGGAAGTTCATGGTAACTTCAGACCTTGTCTGAGCTCAGCCCAGAAGTAAATTAAGATACAGCTCAACTACCGGGAGCATGTAGTTGATAAGATGGACAGGACCCTGAGAAAAGCTCAATAAAAGGAGTGCCGTGATGTTGTGGCTTTTCTTCATAAAAGCGATTGCCATGGAAAAGACAGCATATGGAATTAGACAGTATTACGGTGGCTATGTGCTCTGCAGGAATTCATTATAAAATTATCAATTGATTCCTGTCAGAACAGATTCTCTTCAATCAGATCCTTCCTTCTCAAATCCCTTATCCACTCTTCCGGTATGCTGTCAAAGCCGTACTTTAATCCGGCAAGTCCTCCTGCCAGGGCTCCGATCGTGTCGGTGTCACCTCCGAGATTGATGGCCTTCAGTACGCATTCCTCATAGGATGAGGTGGTGGTGAAAGCGTATATGGCGCTGTTGAAAGTGTCCTTTACATATGCACTTGAGTACAGGGGCAGGGTGTATGTGATTTCACTTTCCATGCCTTTCCTGATGGCCTCTGCAACTCTCACATATCCGGTGCAGTACTTTATCGCAAGCTCATGGGCATGGGTGAGGGTGACGACCCGCCTGATATCCTCATCTGAGATATCCTCGACAAAGGCAAGGGGGAGCATCCTCATGAGGGCACCGTTTCCGTTGTTCCATTCGCTTGAACGTCCGCAGAATGGGTTCACTCCGTCAAAGGCGTTTATTGCCTGCAGGGTGGAGTTACCCACATTGATGACCTTTCCGTCCGGTGTGTAGTCGCCGCGGTAGAGCCAGAAGGCAAGACGCCTCATCATATCCAGAGCATTCACCTTGCCATACTTCTTTATCGAGGCACAGGTGGCAAGCAGGACTGACGTGTCATCGGAAAAAGTACCTTTCACCTGGTTCCAGGTGCCTCCACCGGTCATTCCGGTGCAGGTAAAGGAACCTCTTTCCTTATATTCATAGGGAAGTCCGAGAGCATCTCCGACTGCAAAGCCATATACGGCGTCACGTAACTTACTCATTGAAACAGACACGCCTCTATGATTTCCTTACCCCTGAGAGCATCGAGCCAGTCTTCAGGGATTGCTTCAAAGCCGTACTTTATTCCGGCTAGCCCTCCCGCAATGGCTGCAACCGTATCCGTGTCATCCCCCAGGTTAACTGCCTTAAGGACGCACTCCCTGTATGAGGCCGTGGTTGCAAGTGAGTACATCACTGCATTGAAGGTATCACTGACAAAGCCTGAAGCCCTTACAGGCTCTTCATAGGGGAAGGTCACATCCTCACCCCTGATGAGTGCCTCTGCCAGACGCACATACCTGATGCAGTAGTCTATGCTCATCTCATGGGCATGGGTCAGTGATGACACAGCCGCAATCTGTTCATCCGTCACATCCCTGACGAATGCAAGGGGAAGAATCCGCATTAGTGAGCCGTTCCCGTTATCGCTTTCATTCCTTCCGCCACAGAATGGTGTAGTACCATCATACAGGCTCAGGGCTCTGAACGTTGTGTTCCCGATATCGAAAACTTTTCCGTCTGGAGAGTATTTGCCTTCATTGAGCCAGGAGAGGAAGCGCTTCATGATGTCATCGGGATCGACAGTGCCAGTGGCCCTGATCGAGTCTGCGGTTGCCAGTGTCATCGATGTGTCATCCGAAAAAGTTCCCTTCTTCTGAAAATGCGTGCCGAAGCCTACCATGCCTTCGCAGGTAAAGGATCCAAAGCTTTTGAATTCATATGGCACGCCAAGGGCATCCCCGATGGCAAAGCCGTAGATGGCGTCACGCAGTTTGCTCATATCACATATATTATAATCGAACGATGCTCATTTACACTCATGAAGGTATAAAAAACTGAGAAAATTATCGGATTTTTAACCTTACGTAAGAATCT
>JALEVV010000061.1 GCA_022788185.1 Spirochaetales bacterium
GGAACAGGCGAAGGACGCCTGAACCATAAGGCGAGGCCGGACGGGTCTCGCGGGCCAGAGACGGTGTAAGACATCCTTCGGGATGCAGCCGTCGTTACCATGGCCGGATTCCCATAGGCTTGCCTGTGGGAGTACGTCAAAGGTGGAAACTGATGCATATCCTTCATCAGGGTATGCGGAAACGACCATCACGGGAGCATCCTCCCAGTCGAAGTTCCTGCCCGTTCTTTTCCCATCGGAGATGACTGAACAGCCTCCGTCTTCCGTTTCGACCTTGCTTTTGTAAAAGCCCTTTGACAGGAAACCGGTGAGATAGGAGGCAACCATGGCATCACTGGATGCCCCGCCCCCTTCCAGGAACTCATCAAAACCGTAATCTCCGCGGAAGGTCATGTGGTATGTGTCATCCTCAATCACGGTAATGCTATTCACTGCGGCTATTTCCGATTTGAACATGGAATATGCACCCGCGATCGTGAAAGCAAGTGCAAGCATAACGATCACGAGGACTGAAAGGAGTATTTTCCCTTTTCTTTTCATTCTCTTCCCCTTTGAAAACAAATCCCCGGCATCGAGGTGATACCGGGGTGATTTTATCTGATTTCAGATCAGTTCTTTGCAGCCTTGAGGTTAGCCTCGAGGGTATTGAGCATCTCTGCGAGCTCTGCGGGGAGGTGTGAACCGAACTTGGGATAGTGGTTGGTTCTGATATCCTCAACTTCCCTGAGCCATCCGTCGACATCGACTGTGAGGAGCTCCTTCATGTCAGCTTCGGTGACATCTGCAGGGCGATCGATTGCATCAACTGTCGGCATGATACCGATCGGTGTGTCGACTGTCTTTGCAGTGCCTTCGCAGCACTCGAAGATCCACTTCAGGACACGGCTGTTATCGCCGTAGCCCGGCCAGAGCCACTTGCCTTCAGCTGTCTTTCTGAACCAGTTGACGTAGAAGATCTTGGGAAGCTTGTCAGCGTCACCAGCCTTACCGACCTCAATCCAGTGCTTGAAGTAGTCGCCCATGTTGTAACCGCAGAACGGGAGCATTGCGAACGGGTCACGGCGGATTGTACCGGCCTTGACGTCGAGGGTTGCTGCAGTAACCTCAGATCCGACGATTGAGCCAAGGAATACACCGTGGTTCCAGTTGCGTGCCATGTGGACGAGAGGAATTGTTGAAGGTCTTCTTCCGCCGAAGAGGATTGCGGATACGGGAACACCCTGGGGATCTTCCCACTCAGGTGCGATACAGGGGCACTGTGAAGCGGGAGCCGTGAAACGTGAATTCGGATGAGCTGCAGGAGCCTGCTCCTTGTTGCCCTTGTCCTGGATCCACTCGTTGCCGTGCCAGTCTGTGAGGGGGCCCGGAGCGTCGTAGCCGATGCCTTCCCACCATACATCCTTGTCAGCTGTAAGAGCGACGTTTGTGAAGATGGTGTTCTTGCTTGCTGCGATGAGAGCGTTCTTATTGGACTTTGCTGATGTGCCGGGTGCTACACCGAAGAAGCCTGCTTCAGGGTTGATTGCATAGAGGCGGCCGTCAGCACCGTACTTCATCCATGCGATATCGTCACCGACTGTCTCGACCTTCCAGCCTTCGATTGTCGGGATGAGCATTGCCAGGTTGGTCTTACCGCATGCTGAGGGGAATGCTGCTGTTACGAAGCGGCTCTTTCCTTCGGGGTTGGTGACCTTGAGGATGAGCATGTGCTCTGCAAGCCAGCCCTCATCACGTGCGAGGACGGATGCGATGCGGAGTGCGAGACACTTCTTACCGAGAAGTGCGTTTCCGCCGTAACCGGAACCGAATGACCAGATTTCCCTGGTTTCGGGGAACTGTGCGATGTACTTCTTTTCCATCGGAGCGCAGGGCCACTTACCGCCGTCTGTCTCACCTTCTGCAAGGGGCTTGCCAACTGAGTGGAGACAGGGTACGAAGTAACCGTCTGTTCCGAGCAGGTCGAGAACCTTGAGGCCGACACGTGTCATGATCATCATGTTGATGACGACGTAGGGGCTGTCCGTGATCTCAACACCGAGCTTTGAAATAGGAGAACCGAGGGGTCCCATGCTGAACGGAATGACATACATTGTCCTGCCCTTCATGCAGCCGCTGTAAAGACCTTTGAGGGTAGCCTTGAGTTCAACGGGATCAATCCAGTTATTTGTAGGACCGGCTTCTTCCTGAGTCTTTGCAGCAATGAAGGTTCTCTTCTCAACACGTGCAACATCGGAAGGATCTGAGTTGAAAAGTACGCTGTGGGGCTTCTTCTCTTCATTGAGGCGGACACAGAGGCCTGCTTCAACACATTCAGCCACCAGCTGATCATACTGAGCGGCAGAACCGTCAGCAAGAACGATCTGATCAGGGGTTGTGAGAGCTGCGATCTCATTGACCCACTGGACGAGCTTAGCATTCTTTACTTCGCTAATTGTCATGAATTTCTCCTTATTGACTTTTCCTGAAGACCCGGCGTCGGGCCTCCAAGGCATATTATTCTTTACCACAACAATAATTTAAAATGAGGCATTTTGACAATTGTTAATGGATATTTTTTTACTCTTTTGCTCACATGAGATTTGAGTGGTTTCTCGTGTAGCACGACATGTAGAGATCTGCAGGCACGTCGGATGGTACGTCGAGAAGCACGTCCGCGATCTTTTTCAGCCTCTGCGTCAGTGTTTTCTTTCCCTCGGGGCGTTCCTTCATCAGTTCACGCACCAGCTCCCTGCTCTCATGCAGCTGATCGGTAACGGCCTTAAACCTGTTTGCCAGATCCTGTATCATCTTCACTCCGCCATTGGGATGGGCGGCCAGGAAGGCCTCCAGATTGTCTGCCCTGATCTCCAGAACCTGTGAGTCCTCGAGGGCAACCGCCGTACCGTTTCTGGCTTCCCCCTCAAGAAGGCCCATCTCGCCGAGGGATGCACCCTTTTCGCTCACCGTCACGAGACAGATCTCATTCTCGGTTCCGTAATTGAAGTACAGTCCTATCTTTCCGCTGTAAAGCAGGAACATCGTGCTGCACTCCTCTCCCTGGCGGTAGAGGATCCGGCCCTTTTCAAGCTGTATCAGCCTGTTTCTGTCATCAAAAGTTCTTTCCATCGATATCCTCCATTAACTGATTATAACAGCATAAAACCCTAGAAATAAACATTACTTAAAGCCATATATGCAAAAAAGGTGGCCGGAGCCACCTTTTTCACTCTGCTTTGATTTACCTTCCGAGGAAGCGGGAAACGAATGCCTCCGCATTCTGGATCGAACCGCCTGCGGCACCCTTGACGATGTTGTTGACAAGGAGGCAGAAGCCGATCTTTCCGTTCTTCTTCTTGAGTCTTCCGGTATAAACGACCATTCCCTTCGGATTGCCCCAGAATGCGTACTTGGGCTGGGGGAACGTCGGTTCGGGAGAGTAGACGATCGGCTGCTTCGGTGTTGAGGGAAGATCCTGACACTCCCTGAACTCATTCCAGGCCTTCACGATCTCGTCGCACTCCACATCCTGTTCGAAGTCCAGCCAGACGGTCTCCAGGTGACCGAACATGACGGGAACACGTACGGTGTATGCATATACGTCGGGATTGATTGAAAGAATCTTCTTGACTTCCTTCTCGATCTTCTCTTCCTCACCCTTGATGAAGGGGATACAGTTATCGGTGATGTCGAAGGATGAGAGACCGGGATAACCGGCACCTGAAACACTCTGGTAGCTGTTGATAGTGATTGTCTTAATGCCGAACTTTCTGAGCGGTGCAAGAGCCATTGCCAGACCTGTGGTCACGCAGTTTGCGTTGGTCACGCAGAAACCTGTCTGGGGATAGCCCTGAGTCCTGATGAGGTCAAGCTGCTCGACATTGGTATCGGGAATGAGAATTGGCACGTCGGAGTCATAGCGCATTGCAGCGGCATTGCTGAATACGTAGAAGCCTCTTGCCCTGAGCTGGGGCTCTGCTTCCATGGCGACTGCTGCGGGAAGGGCTGAGAAAACGATCTTAACGCCTGCTTCCTTCATTGCATCGAAGTTGAATTCCTTCACTTCAATGTCCTTAATCTGCTCAGGCATCTCGAAGGGCATGACCCAGTGAGCGGTAGATGCATACTTCTGACCTACCCTTGCTGCGGAAGCTGTGCAGTATGCGAGCTCGAACCAGGGATGATCGGAAAGCATCCACATGAAAACCTGGCCAACGGCACCGGTGGCACCCATTACGGCGACCTTGATCTTATTTTCCATAAAAACCCACCTTCAAATGAATTTTTTCAATTACTTTTTTATTGCAAGGGCAAGAGTAATAAAAACAGGATTTTTATTCAATATGTTTTTAACAAATTGTTATGAATATTACAGATTGTTATTATAACAACAAACACGTAACTATATCCACCGCTTCAGAGAATATCCCTCTCCCGTGACATCTGTCTGTAGTCCAGGGGAGTTATTCCGGTCAGCGATCTGAACCGCTGGGAGAAATATGAGGAAGATGAATACCCGATCGTCATGGCGATGTCGGTGATGCGGTGCTCCGTCGAGGAGAGCAGGTTTTTGGCTATCCTTACCCTTATTTCCTCAAGATAGCGGTATGGTGTCATCGAAAACGCCTTTGAGAACTCCCGTACCAGGTGGTACTTGGAAACATGGAACATTGAGGCGATTCCGTCAAGTGTCAGGTCCTCCATGTAATGGGAGTCTATATAGTCCCTTATGCGGTTCATCTTGCCCTTGGCCTGCTCATCATGCCCCCTTACGGTAAGGGCATCCCTTTCGGTCCTGAGGAGTATGGCCATGAGTTCGAGAAAGTACGCCCTGACCATTATTTCAAAGCCGTTGCCCCTGCGTCTGAGCTCGCTCACCATATTCCTTATGAGGCTTCTCACCCGGTCATTCTCGCTCCCGAGCCTGATGATGGGCCGATACTCATCCTCAGACTCATACATGGACAGCGAGAGGTTTGAAACCCCGAGCGCATAGTACTCAAGACGCTCCTTCTCCGACGAAATTTCGGTGTGGGAGAAGTTGGGCGGCAGGAGTATGAAATCCCGTTCCCTGACCGGGATTCCGGTATTCCTTATCACGATCTCACCCTCACCCTTTTCAATATAGAGCAGCTCCGAAAACACATGGGAGTGCATGATGCTGTTCCAGTCCCCCTCATACCTGCTATGGCTGATGTAGAGCAGATCAGGGACGGAAATGTGGTGTTCGCCTGCAATGTCGAAGTGAATGTTGCTCATGAAAAAATATTATCACATTCCATGAAATTGAGCAATTTTTATAAATAATTGAGCAATTTATCCATATCTTGCCCCGGAAAACAGCCATATAGTGAAATTACCGGGTGACCGGTGGAGGTAAAAAATGAAAAGAATCTTAACTCTCGCACTCGTGGTGCTCATGGCTATCACGACTGTTTTCGCAAACGGTGCAAAGGAAACTCCCGCTGCGGAAAAGACAAACACTCTCACAGTATGGGCATGGGATCCCAACTTCAACATCCCGGCACTTCTCGAAGCCGAGAAGATCTATCAGCAGAAGAATCCTGACTTTAAGCTCAACATCGTTGAGAACCCTTCAAAGGACATTGAGGTCAAGTTCGTCACCGCAGATCAGGCAGGCGACTATTCCACACTTCCCGATATCTTCCTGATGCAGGACAACTCCTATCAGAAGTTCATCGCGAACTACCCCGGAATCTTCACTACTCTTGACGGCAGCGGCATTAACTTCTCCGACTTTGCCGCAGGTAAGCTTGCAATGTCCACGGCAGGCGGAAAGCACTACGGTGTTCCCTTCGACAACGGCGCGGTAATCATGCCGATCAGGACCGACATCATCGCACAGGCCGGTCTCACCGTCGATGATTTCAACGGCGTAACCTGGTCCACATTCTTCGAGAATGCCACAAAGGTCAAGAAGGTCACAGGCATCGACATGCTCACAACCTCAGGCGGAAGCGAGATTGTCCTCATGATCCTCCAGAGCGCAGGCGCATCACCCTACGTGAACGGTAAGGTCAACATCGAGAACAACAAGGTCCTCGAGGAAGCAATCGGAATCTATGCAAGACTCATCAAAGAGGGTCTCATGACCGACTACACCGACTGGGATCAGTACATCGCATCCTTCAACACCGGAAAGGCAGCAGGTCTCATCCAGGGTAACTGGATCATCTCATCCATCACCGCGGCAGCAGACCAGAGCGGCAAGTGGGCAGTCGTTCCACTTCCCAAGCTTGACGGTGTGGCAGGTGCAACAAACTACTCCAACAGCGGCGGTGCTTCATGGGCAGTTTCATCCTCATGCCGCAACAAGGAACTCGCTTTCGACTTCCTGAAGACAACCCTCGGTTCAAATACCGACCTCTATGACACACTGCTGGTCAACAACGGCGTCATCACGACATACATGCCCGCAGCAAAGAGCGCCAGGTATCAGGACAACGTCGAATTCTTCGGCGGACAGAAGGTTTACTCCGACATCGTATCCTATGCAAACGGTGTTCCCGAGTGTGATTTCGGTTCATACTACAACGATATCCGCTCAGCCCTCACCGACGCCATCACAAACGTCGTCCAGAAGGGTGCTGACATCAAGGCAGAGATGAAGAAGGCTCAGGAAGCAGTCGAATTCGCAATCGGAGGCTAATGCCTTACGTTTAAGGGGCAGGCACCGGCCTGCCCTCTTTCTTTAACCAGGGGGTGCATTAATGGCTAAAAAACTGACACTGGAGAGAAAACAGAGCATAGTGGGCTGGGGCTTTCTTCTTCCCGCTTCCCTGCTGATCTTCATATTCTGCTTCTACCCCATGCTCCAGGCGGTGCTGCTGTCCTTCAAACGGGGAAACAATGCGGCTGAACGCTGGGTTGGATTTGCAAACTACACAAGGCTTTTCAAGGACAAGGTATTCCTTGAATGCCTCTTCAACACCGTATTCTACTTCGTCATCCAGGTGCCCATAATGCTCGTGCTTGCACTGATCCTGGCACAGATGCTAAACAGCCCTGACGTGAAATGCAAGGGAATCTTCAGGACCATGATCTTCCTGCCGTGCGCGACCTCCCTCGTCTCGTACTCCATGATCTTCAAGTCCCTGTTCGCAAGCAACGGCTTCATTAACACCATGCTCGGGTGGATAAACATCGCACCCATAGACTGGTTCAACAGGACCTGGCCTGCCAGGATCGTCATCATAATCGCACTTGTCTGGAGATGGACGGGTTATAACATGGTCTTCTATCTTGCCGGGCTTCAGAACATCGATGGCTCAATCTATGAGGCAGCAACCATCGATGGATGCAACGCATTCCAGAAGCTTACGAAGATGACGATACCCCTTCTGAAACCGACGATCCTCCTTACTGCGATTATGTCGACCTCAGGAACGCTGCAGCTCTTCGATGAGTCAGTGAACCTTACGGGAGGCGGTCCCGGAAAGGCGACAATGACGCTGGCCCACTATATCTACAGCACTACGTTCGAGAATACCCCGAACTTCAACTATGCAGCCGCCATTTCGGTATTCATACTGATATGCATAAGCATACTGTCATTCATTCAGATGAAGGTAGGTGACAAACGTGATTAGGAAAAAAGGACTCATCGTAACATACATCGTACTGATAACGGCGAGCTTTCTCTCCGTTTTCCCGCTATACTACATGCTCTGCGGAGCAACCAACACAAGCATTGACATCATCAGGGGACGCCTCATCCCGGGCACCTACCTGATCGAGAACTTCAAAACCCTGATGGATAACCAGAATCTGCCGCTTGCACTCTGGAACTCCGTACGCAACAGCGTCGTCGTGACCTTCCTCACCCTGCTCGTCTGCTCGATTGCGGGCTACGGCTTCGAGATCTACCACGACAAATACAAGGACTCCCTGATGTCAGTCCTGCTTGTCGCAATGATGCTTCCCTTCGTTGCAACGATCGTTCCCCTCTTCAAGCTGTTCTCAAAGCTGCACCTGATAAACAGCGTGGCGGCGCTGATACTCCCGACGGTATCGACACCCTTCATGATCATGATGTTCCGTCAGGCGGCCAGATCGTTCCCGCATGACATCATCGAGGCCTCCCGTCTGGAGGGCCTTGGGGAAATCAGGATCTTCTTCACGATGTTCATTCCGGTCATGAGATCCACCTACGGAGCGGCTGCGACCGTGACGTTCATGAATGCCTGGAACAGCTACCTCTGGCCGAAGATCATCTTCCAGTCAAACGAATCGATCACGATGCCGATGCTGGTTGCAAACCTCAAGGGCGGTTACTTCGTCGACTACGGCATGCTTATGCTCGGCGTACTTATCTGCACGCTCCCGACCGCGATCATCTTCCTGGCCCTCCAGAAGAGCTTCGCAAACGGCATAACAGGTGCGATAAAATGACATACGAGGAAGCAGAGCTGGTATTCGCATACCAGCTCGCCCTGATAAGCTCCCCCTCGAAGGGTGCAAGAACGAAAAGATGGGAGGAGTATAACTCCACAATCCATGAATATGGTCCCTCATTTCTCTCCGAGGAAGCCTTCAGAGAAGCCGAAAGTACTGATTTCATTACATCATTTGTTCTGGGAAAGGTGAAAAACCACACATTCAGGACAATAACCGATGATGACGTACTGGCCTATTACAGGGAGAATGCCGATCTCTTCACAAGGGCAGAGGGTGATCCCTTTGCCCCGGAGGAGGTCAGGGACATCATCATAAAACGCTTAAGAGAAAGGGAGTACCGGGAAAATGTCGAAGCAATATCACTTCAGCACCGTGACAGTCAGTGAAAAGCATGACGGGTCAGAGGGCAATCCCTTCACCTCGCTCTCAGCTCTTAAGGAAATCGTAACCTCCCCGGGTGACACGATCCTGCTGGAGCGCGGCTCAGTGTTCAGGGGGGAATACATCCATCTGAAAAACAGTGACGGCATCACGATAAAGCCCTACGGAAAGGGAAAGCGTCCCGTGATCAGGACCGACTCCGCGGGCATCTGGCATCAGGACTACGGAACCCCCCTTGATTCCCCTGCCCACAGGTACAGGGCCGATGTCTCATCGTCAGTCCACCTTCAGGACTGCTCGGACATCAGGATAGAGGGTCTTGAGCTTACGAATACCGATGACGGTGATAAAAGTGAAGCCTTCAGAATGTGCCATACCGGCGTATCGGCCGTGGCCAGGGACAGGGGTGTGATGAGAAACATCACGCTCTATGACCTGTACATACATGATATTAAGGGCAATGTTTACGACAAGCACCTCAACAACGGAGGAATTTACTTCACATGTTCCTCTCCGGAGAATGAGGCTTCGACCGGTCCCGCCCTCTTTGAGAACGTCACCATAGCCCGCTGCACGGTAACCGACACATCCCGTTGGGGGATTGCGATCGGATATACCTACGCCCACAGGGCTTTCAGCGGAAAGGTATGTGACAGGGAGGCATTCAGGAAATACGCCCATAAAAACATAGTGATAGAGGACTGCTATGTGAAGCGTTCGGGAGGCGATGCCATCACGGTCATGTACGCCCTCTCACCCATTGTCAGGAGAAACCGCAGCGATGATGCGGCTACCGACATAAATGACCGCTTCTACCGCCATCCTGAAGGCAGGAGCGGCAAGGTTGCGGCAGGCATCTGGCCCTGGAAGTGCCTTGATGCGGAATTTACGGATAATGACGTATACTCGACCCGCCTCAACCAGGACGGCATGGCATACGATGCCGACTCGGGGTGGAACACGGTATATGAACACAACAGGAGCACCCTCAACGAGGGCGGAGCAGTGATGTTCTGTCTGGAAGAGGCGATAGGCTCCGTATACAGGAACAATGTAAGCAGACACGACCTGGGAGGGATCTTCTCCCTGGCCTCAAACCCGGACGGAACCATATCCGGGAATTTGATAATAAAGAAAAAAACGGTTCCTCTTCTCAGGAAGAGGATGGATGACGGAAAAGTCATGATGTATGATAACATCCTGACTGAAGAGGAGTGATAAATGCGCAAAAAAGGACAGGTTACCATCCCCACCGATCTGGACGTGATCCAGGAGACAATCGGCATTCTCGGAAAGTGGGGAGCCGATGCGATCCGCGACTGTGACGGAACAGAGTTCCCGGAGGAGCTTAAGGGACAGAATGCCAGGATATACAAGACATATTACACGACCAGGAAGGATAATGCGTGGGCCAAGGCACATCCGGAGGAAATCCAGCAGATATATGTGATGACTCCCTTTTACACCGCCGAAGGCGACACTCTTTCCATCGATCTGATGTATGGTCTTTACCCTGCCATGCTCAGCCCCAACGCGAAGGACAATGAAAGGTGGTGGGAGGTTATCGACAGAACGACCGGAGAAATAATCAGGGACTGGAGCTATGAAGAGGGTTCCCACACGGTTACCCTTAAGACCACGCCCTTCCATGCATATACGGTATCATTTCTCGCATTCATAATGTGGGATCCCGTCCATATGTACAATGCCGTGACAAACGGCTGGGACATTGAGCCCCAGATCACATTCGATGTCAGACAGCCCGCCACGCATGCGTTTTCCCTGGAGCGGCTGAGAAAGTTCATTGCCGAGCACCCCTATGTCGATGTGATAAGGTTCACGACCTTCTTCCACCAGTTCACGCTGCTCTTCGATGAGAAGGCACGGGAGAAGTACGTGGACTGGTACGGATATTCGGCTTCGGTATCTCCTTACATCCTTGAGAAGTTCGAAAAGGAAGCCGGATACCGCTTCCGGCCGGAATTCATAATCGACCAGGGCTACTACAACGGTCAGTACAGAATTCCCTCAAAGGAATACAGGGACTTCATGGCATTCCAGCACAGGGAAGTCTGTGCCCTGATAAAGGAGTTCACGGATATCTGTCATGAGGGCGGCAAGGAAGCGATGATGTTCCTCGGTGACCACTGGATCGGCACGGAGCCCTTCCTTGAAGGCTTTGAGAAGGCAGGAATCGATGCAATCGTGGGCTCTGTCGGAAACGGCTCCACACTCAGGCTCATAAGTGACATAAAGGGTGTGAAGTACACGGAAGGAAGGTTCCTTCCCTACTTCTTCCCTGACACCTTCCACGAGGGCGGGGATCCTGTCCGGGAAGCCAAGGTAAACTGGGTGACCGCAAGAAGGGCGATCCTCAGAAGTCCCATCGACCGTATCGGCTACGGCGGATACCTGAAGCTCGCACTTCAGTTTCCTGACTTCATCGACTACGTGACATCGGTGTGTGACGAGTTCAGGGAACTCTATGAGAATGCGAAGGGAACGACACCGTACTGCTTTAAGAAGGTTGCGGTACTCAACAGCTGGGGCAAGGCCAGAAGCTGGGGTGCCCACATGGTCCACCATGCACTCTATCAGAAACAGAACTACAGCTATGCAGGTGTGATCGAGGCCCTCTCAGGAGCCCCCTTCGATGTCTCGTTCATAAGTTTCGATGACATAAAGAACAATAAAACCCTGCTTTCATCGTTTGACTGCGTCATCATGGTGGGAGACGGGGACACCGCCCATACGGGAGGATATGTCTGGGAGGATCCCGAGATCATCACGGCCATCAGGGCATTCGTCCATAACGGCGGCGGCCTCATCGGAGTCGGTGAGCCCTCCGGCCATCAGTGGCAGGGACACTACATCCAGCTCTATGACATTTTCGGAGTGGAAAAGGAAACCGGATTCACCCTTGGATACGATAAGTATAACTGGGATGAGAAGGAACACTTCATCACTGCGGAAACAGGCAGGAACGTTGATTTCGGTGAAGGAAAGAAAAACATCTATGCACTGGAAGGAACTCAGATCCTCGTTCAGAACGGTAAGGAAGTTCAGATGGCGGCAAGGGACTATGGGAAAGGCCACGGAGTATATATTTCAGGGCTTCCCTACAGTGCGGAAAACACACGCCTCCTCCACAGGGCTATCCTCTGGGCAACCGGATCTGAGGACATGCTCCATACCTGGTTCAGCGAGAATCCCAACGTGGAAGTGCACTCCTATGTGAAAAACGGCAAATATGCCGTCGTCAACAATACATACGAGCCGCAGGAGACCGTGGTCTGGAAAGGAGACGGTTCTTCCTTTGAGCTGAAGCTTGAGGCCAATCAGATAATCTGGTACGGAATTTGAATCAGCAGAAGTGCCCCATTCTGACAGGAGGGGCACTCTTATTTTTCCGCCCCAAAGACTGCATCATGAAGGACGGAGCAGGTTGTCTCCGTCCGGATTTACCGCATCCCCCGATATGGAAGGCTCACTTTCCTTTCGCTTCTTTCAGACGGTCAATGGCCATTTCCATATCCAGCGTGTGGTATCCATAGTACATGGTGTTGATGGTGTCAGCGTCTGCAATCCTGTAGATGGTTTTGCTCGATTCTCCTGTATAAAAATGCCAGTATCGATACAGATAACCTGCCCAGTAAAGCGTTTCATTGTCAAACACGATCCCATTCCTGGAAAAGCCCTGGGGATACTCTTCCTTCATCCGTTCCATGATATATTCCTTACCTGCCCATTGGGTAAAGTCGAAGTCGCTGTCCAGCCCCTCCGCTATCTTTGATTTCATGAATGCCCGGATGAATGTATCGCTGTCGTATCCTTCCCTGCCGCTCATTTCAAAGAGGGATCCCTGCATCTGGGAAAGAGAACGCCTTAAAGCAATATCCATCATGACTCAAAACCTCTCATAATCTCATCAAAATACCGCCCATCCCGCCTGTGTTTCATGGCGATACGATCGGCAGCAGCAACACCTTCCCTTCTTCTTACAATACTTTTATCCTTAAGAATCATAAGTTCAAGCTTAGTCAGGGGTCTCTCTTTAATGATCCTGACCTGATCGCAGGCCTTCTGGGTAATCGCAACATACTGCCTTCCTAAGTTCAGCGCAGAAAGAGAACCTGTGAGAGCCGTATCTGTAACCCGGGATTCAAAGAAGTCCGTAAGTACCTGATACATTCTGTCATTTGCAATGTACCCTACGATTACATCGTATCAATCTGCCATATGGGCGTATTTCTCATAGATTGCACTACCCTTTTCACCATCCATGTATCCCCGGTAATAAGCAATCAGCATGGCCCAGTCGAGTCCAGCCTCTATATCCAGAACCCTGAGATCAGCCATATCGAATTCAAGGGTATAGAAAACAGGATTCTTTTCGTTGGAGACCAGAGTCAGGGGCTGGATCGGGTCCGTACCCATATAAAAGCCGCGGCCAAAGTCACACTTATTACGACTGATGGGCTGAATGGCACCGGAAAGCCCAAAACGGGAAGCGTGGTAGAGGACACAGTCTTCCCCTCCTGTATTCTCCCTGTCAGCGATGTACTCTGCCAGATCCAGATGGTGAGACACGCAAATTCCATATAACTCTTTCTGAGCCATCAGACTTGGGTGGGCTTTACCGTTTTCCCAACGGTTGACCGTTACCGGCGGGATACCCATCAGGGAAGCGAGCTGTTCCTGGTTAATATTCAGTTCTTTGCGGATTCTCTTTATCAAGTCTTTCATAGTATGTTTTTCTTAACATCTCTGGATATTTATAATATATCATCTGTTAATATTTTTACCAATCAGAAATACTCTTGGAGTTATTCGTCATCATAAAAGGCTGGTTTATCTTTCCTGCTGAAGCCACTTTATGAAGGACGGAGCCGACTATCTCCGTCCGGGATCATACCATTGCTTACCTTCTCACATACTCTGCGATGACAAGTCTGAGACGGTCGAAGTCGATGGGCTTTGCGATATGGGCATTCATGCCCGCATCGAGGGAAGCCCTCTTGTCATCCTCAAATGCATTGGCGGTCATCGCTATGATGGGAATGGAAAGTGCCCTTGAATGGGAGGACTTTCTTATCGCACGGGCCGCCTGATGGCCATCCATCTTCGGCATCTGGATGTCCATGAAGATCATGTCAAATTCATCTTCACCGGAGGAAGCGAACCTTTTCACGGCTTCCTCTCCGTCACCCGTTACAGTCGCATTGATGCCCAGTATGCCGAGAAGCTCGGTGATTATCTCGGCATTTATCTCGTTGTCCTCGGCAATGAGTATGTTCAGTCCGGCAAACATTGCCACATCTTCATCTCCGGCAGCTCCGGCGGATTCATCCCGGTACTGCTGCAGGGCACGCTGGAAGCCTGAAAGGAAGAACGGCTTTGGCAGGAATATGTCCACACCTGCCGCCCTTGCCTCATCCTCGATTTCCGACATGTCATATGAAGAGAGGATGAAGATGGGAACCTCCGGTCCCACCTGAGCCCTGATTCTCCTCACCGTCTCCACTCCGTCCAGATCGGGCATCTTCCAGTCAATTATAAGCACGTCAAAGGCATTTCCGCCGTTTACGGCACTGACCGCCTTCTCAACCGCCTCAAGACCGCCGGAAGCGGACTCGGCTGAGATTCCCGCATCAGAAAGGGCCCGGGTAACGTCATCACAGACATCCTTCTCATCATCCGCAACAAGGACATGCGTGACGCCGGCTTCCCTGAAGAATTCCGCACTGTCCTCCTCTTCCACCCTGGTAAAGTCAAGGTCGACGGTGAAGACCGATCCGCGCCCTACCTCACTTTCAACCGTGATCGTACCTCCCATGAGATCGATGAGGCTCTTCGTGATGGACATGCCCAGTCCGGTTCCCTGAATCTGACCTGTCATGGCAGAGCTCTCCCTTGAGAAAGGCTCAAAGATTACTTTCATGAATTCAGGGCTCATTCCCTGACCGTCATCGGTTACGGTGAAACGGAAGTGACTGGTCGCGCCCCTGCTTCCGGTACACTCCGCAAGCAGTTCAATGTGACCGCCGCGACCTGTGTATTTGACCGCATTGGAAAGCAGGTTGAGCAGTATCTGGTTAAGGCGGAGGCTGTCCGCCAGAATGTGTTCGGGCATAGCACCGCGGGTGCGGATCTCGAAGCTCTGCTGCCTGGCCCTCACCTGCACTCCCACGATCTCGGAAATGCTCATGAGCAGGGATGACAGGGAGACATCGGTGATGTTGAGACTTGTCTTTCCGCTCTCGATCTTGCTCATGTCAAGCACGTCATTGATGAGACCGAGAAGGTGCTGGGAGGATGAGGAGAGCTTCTTTGCTATCTCAAGCACCCTCTCGGGATCAGAGGCATCCCTCACAAGCAGCGTCGAGAACCCGATGATCGCATTCATCGGGGTCCTGATGTCGTGGGACATGTTTGCAAGGAAGTTGCTCTTTGCGCTGTTGGCGTTCCTTGCAATCTCAAGGGAGGATGCAAGGGCATCGCGCAGCCTTCTGTCCTCACTCCTGTCCGCAATTACGATGACATCACGCTCCAGGGTGCTGAAGCGGGTGGAATATGCCGTGATCTCAAGGTACTTACCCGTTCCGTCAGCCCTGTTGGTGTACTCCTCACTCCAGAATACCCTTTCATTCCCGCTGTGCAGTTCATCCAGCTTTTTTGCTATCGCGCATTCGGGATCCTCAGGATCGATTGCGGAAAGGTCAGCCTTAACTTCCTCAGGCAGCACGCCCATGATCTCACGGATATTGGACGTTATGGAAGAAACCGCACCGGTATTGTGTTCAAGGATAATGAAGACATCATTGACGTTATGGGAAAGGCCGTCAAAGAGCTCATCCCTGAACCGTATTTCATCGCTCTGCCTGTTTTTTTCCTTTGCCACCAGGTAAAGGACGAACATCAGTATGATAATGAGAACGGCTCCCGCAACCATCACGCCGAGTCCGGCAGTAGCCTGCTGGAGGAGGTTGATGTTCCTGTTGACGATATCCGATTCGATCATGCCGACAAGACTCCATGATGAAAATGAAATCGGACGGTAGATCATGTAGTAGGAAACATCCCTGATTTTCAAAGACACTGCACCGCTCACTTCAGAACTGATGGCACTCTCGATCTGGGCAAGCTGCACGGATGTCATATCCGAGTGGTGGGATAGGTAATCAAAGAGATTGTAGAACCTGTCAGCGCTTTCCCTGAACGAGGAGCCGTTCATAATGATGCGTCCCTCGTCAGATATCACATAGTTCTCGGTCTCTCCGTCAAAGGCACTTATGTTAAGCAGGCCCAGCATTGAATCATTGCGGAACACCACTGCAATCGCTTCGAACGCAAAGCCGTCATACTCCAGAGGAGCGCATTTGACACCGTAGAGCGTCTGACTGTCAGCGCCGGGAAGTGAGACGTCAGAGACAATGTCCTTTTCCTTCAGGAGCAGGTCAACGATATCACCTCCGAGGTCAAAGCGTTTATAATGACCTGATGTGTCCATCATCTCACCGTTTCCTGAAACGAAGTAGAAAGTTTCGAAGCCCAGGCTGTTCTGCCAGTCATCGATCATCTTCCTGACAAACCCATCATCCTGTCTTGAACCGGAAAAGTACTCAAGCTGCGATACCTGCTGATGCATGGATGCGAGGGTGTTCTGCTGAATATTGCTTATCTGCAGTGAAATATATGAGTAGAGCTCCTCAAGATGCGATACGCTCTCCTCAAATATCATTCTGTCCGAGTAGTGCATGTATGACACGCTCATCACGGCTGCCGCAACCGTGATGAGAACAGAAACAAGAATGGTAAGGAGAGCTCTTTTCATTTACTTTATCCTCTATTCAAACGTAAGGTAAGGCACACCCCCGCTGAATGCTGCATCAGGCTGATTCATCATAAGCGGAAGAACCTTTGAGACAATTCCCTTCGTGCTGAAAAACTTATTCTTAATCTCATCGGAAAGGGGTGCATCGCAGAAGACGGGATCGGCCAGGACAGTCATGTTGCCGACAAGCATTACCCTGTAAGTCTTATCCTTCTCAAGATCGGAGCCCTGATAGCTGAATGTGAGGTTTCCGGTCTGCCTGATCTTATAGGAGAAACCTGATGTGACCGGGATCATGTTGACATGCGGTATCGGATTCCGGCCACCATCCCTGACATCTATGAGCTCTTTCATCAGCTGATCAACCTCGGCCCCCGTGAGATCACCCACGAGAATACCCTTTCTGGGAGAAGCAAGCCTGCCGATATCGGCTGAAGTGTAGTCACCTGCGAAAATGGACCAGTCAAGCAGTCCCGAGAAGGCGACTGCCACATCCGCACGGAAGAGACCTTCAGCTTCATTTCCGTCATAGTGCAGAGTATATTTTTCGGGCTCGAACCAGATACCCTCCTTCATGGTCGTAAGCAGTGCGTTCTCAGCCAGGTTACCCCCTGATGTCATGCCGTATGGAACATAAGTGTCATTGGTGAAGAGAACCTCTTCCTCCGCTTTTCCACCCCCTGAGAGCAGCAGCTCATTGAAGGCATTGAATGCATCTTCCGCCGTGGCATATTCACGGGCAACAATCTTCTGCACGATCTTATGGGAGACGGAGAAGAATGAGGTGGATGCAAGCCTCATGTAGAGATGGTTGCTCTCGATCTGAGGTGCGATCTCGGAAAAATACTCAGGCATCACGATCCTGTTCGTTGTGGTATAAGAAAGCATCGGGGAACCTGCGGAGGTATGACGCTCCCCCTCTTCAGAGAAAATCGCGTTCAGAATGTCCATGACAGCCTCGTACTTTGCACTGTCAGCAGCAACATTCTTATTCACCGCAACCTGGAATGTGGGATAGGTCAGCAGCCAGTTGTCCCTTTCACTTTCACCGAAGAACGGAAGCATCACGGCATCGATTCCGTATGCCTTGCTGAGCGTCTGACACATATCAGCCGTTCCCCTGATCATCGCGGCCTTACCGGTATTGAACTCGGCGTTCACGGGCGTAAGGGCCTTGTTGTAATCGGCTGCGGGAATAAGCGCATCATCCACAAAGCGCATGAGGTTTTCGAAGACGGGAAGCCAGAGATCCCGGTCCAGGCCGACACTCTCTCCTTCCTTCTCACTCTCATAACGCTGTCTCCAGGCAACACCGTCAACGGCAGTAAGATTGGGAATCGAAACGCCCTGAAGCAGTTCAAGACATGTGTAGTCATACCTCCAGTCTATTGAAACGGGTATGATTCCGTTTTCAGAGAGCACGGTGCATGCGTTTTTGAAGCTCTCATAGTCTTTGGGAAGCTCAAGCCCGCAAGCTTCGAAAAGGGCGCGGTTAGCCACTATGCCGTCTATTTCCGCGGAGCTCGGGAGCCACTTCACGGCCCCGTCCTCATCCCTGTTCTGGTCGAGGATCGAGGAGTGGAATCTGGCGGCGACCTCGGTGCGGCTTAAATCAAGCAGCTGGTCCCTGATGTTCTTTGTGTCGTTAAGGGAGAACCTCCTTAAGAGGAGTATGTCGTAAAGCTCTCCGTGCTCATTGAGGTAATCAAGGGCAGTGATATCGTTGACCGCAGTCACCACATTGATGTCGACATCGGGAAAGAGCTCTGCAAGATATGGCGTCAGCTGCTTCATGGGAGTGACGTCATACAGGTACATGGTGACGCTGACCCTCTCATCGGTTTTCTGTTCGGTTGCCTTTTCAGCTACCGGTGATACGGCACTCTGCCTTTTTACCCCGCAGCCCAGAAGGACTGACACGCATAAAACAATAAGCAAAAGCTTTCTCATAAATACCTCATATATTGCTGATGGCTTCGATGACGGCATTGTATGCCCTTTCGACCTCATCCATCATTGCGATTCCCTCATCATCATTTCCGGCCCTGAAGAACTCCACCTGGGAGATGAGAAGCCCATACAGGGTTTTAAGGGAAAGATTTCCCGCCACGCCCTTGAGTGTGTGGGAAGCTCTGAACATCAGCTCATGGTCCCTTTCCTCAACGGCTTTCTTCAGCTCGGAAAAGGTTTTGTCATCAAGCAGTTTCTTAAGCAGTCTGAGGTAGAGCGTCTCACTGTTCATGAGTCTCTTAAGTGCGTCATCGGGATCAATCCCGGCAGCGATCAAGGCAGTTTTGTCAATCATCATCCATCCCCTTTTCTGTTTCTGCAGAAGTTAAATAACCTATGACAGCAGTCATAACCAATCCCATCAGCTCATGCCCAGCGGAAACAGAAGGATACAGCATACTCCTAACGCCCCGATACAATGCTTAAATCAATGAAAAAAGCGCTGTTAAAGATCCAGAAGACGGTAGGTGCAAGTTATTATTATTCCCCTTACCTGATACTAACATTAATCTGCGGTGGAACACAACAAAAAAAGTAATCCGCAGACATTTGTCACAAGATTATGTTTGACCACGTCTGTTTTCTGATATATCATGGTCTGAACAGGGGAGTAATGCGTGAAAAGGTTATCAATAATCATGACAGCGCTGCTTATGACGTTTCTTCTGTTCACCTCATGCGGTGCTCAGAAGCAGGAAGAGAACACGCAGCCGATTGAAATAAGCATGTATCTGTGGGACAAGGGCATGACCAGGGAGCTGACTCCCTGGCTTGAGCAGCAGTTTCCCGACATCAGGTTCACATTCACCGTTGCATACAATACGATGGCCTACTACTCTGATCTTGCAGAGCGCGGCGGTGATATTCCTGACATCATCACCTGCAGACGCTTTTCCTTAAATGATGCGGTAAATCTTTCCGACAGGCTCATGAACCTCAGCCAGAGCGACATAGTAGGAACCTTCTATCACGGATATATAGAGAACAACAGGGAAACTGACGGAAGCATAAGATGGCTTCCGATGTGTGCCGAGATTGATGGCTACATCGCTAATCTCGATCTCTTCGAAAAGTATGGAGTGAAGATTCCCGAAAACTATGACGAATTCATCGAGGCCATGAATACATTTGAGGAAAATGGCGTAAAAGGCTTCATAACGGACTGGAGGGCAGACTATACCTGCCTTGAACAGCTTCAGGGAGTAAGCATCCCGGCCCTCATGTCTCTTGACGGCACACTCTGGAGGATGAAGTACGAAAGCGGGGAAGCCGGACTTGATGAGAAGGTATGGCCCCAGGTCTTTGAGCGCTTTGAAGAGTATATAAAGGATATAAATGTTCTTCCCGGTGACAGTGAACTGGGCTGGGTCGACATCAACCCCGTGTTCCTGAGAGGGGAAGCCGCAGTGATGAGGGGAACGGCAAATGACTGTAAGGTGATGTTATCCCAATATGGCCTGAGGACCGCAATGCTCCCCTACTACGGAGAAACCTCCGATGACAACTGGATACTCACATATCCCCTGTGTCAGCTGGCCGTAAGCAGGAACGTTGAGGCTGACAGTGAGAAGCAGGAAGCGGTGATGAAGGTCCTTTCCGCCATCTTCAGCGAAGAAGGTCAGCGCAGGGTGGCATCCGGCACCTCAGTGCTTTCCTACAACAAGAATGTAAACATGGAGCTCAGTGATTCCCTTAAGTATGTGGCCGAGTGTGTGGACAGGAATCATCTGTACATGAGACTTGCTTCCACGGAGTTCTTCTCCGTTTCAAAGGCAATGGTCACGAAAATGCTTGACGGTGAGTATGGCTGGCAGGAAGCATATGAAGAGTTTGACAGGGCCCTCAGGGCAGAACCCGATCCTGCCGAAGGAATTGCCATAATAGAACAGCAGGAAGCATATCCCATCACCTTCACGGAGCACGGAATGGCATCAGCCTCCTCCCTGATCAACACAATGAAAACCGGCCTTGGGCAGGATATTGCGATAGGATATTCCAGTGTCGTAAGCTCCCCCATATTCAAAGGACCCTACACTGAACAGCAGCTGAAATGGCTCATGACCTTCAAAACGATTGCATACAAGTGTGAATACACTGGGGAAGAGATCATGAGAATCATGGATTGGCTCGTTAACGCGAAGGAAGACGGATCAAATCCGGTCAGACACTATAACAACCTTCCCGTAACGGGCGGAATGGAGTACACGGTCCGCGATAACGGGGACGGCACGTTCACCCTTGTGAGCGTCACCTCTGACGGAAAGCCTCTTGATAAGGAAAAAGTCTACAGCGTGCTCCTGGTGGGAGAGGATGCATACATCGAGAGTGCCCTTTACGGCAACAGTCCGATGCCCGATGACCTCAAGGCAAAGCGCCATCAGCAGAAGGTCGCCGAATACAACAGCTATGAGTGCATGCTCGATGCGGTTGCATCATGTCAGCAGCTGCTTCCGCCTACCCCATACATCACGATAGTGGACTGACAGATGTACATAACGGTAACATTCAACCCTTCAATCGATTACATCGTCTTCGTCGATGACTTCAGGACGGGCAGGCTCAACAGGGCAAAAGCCGAGCATGCGGTTCCCGGAGGCAAAGGTTTAAACGTATCCATGGTACTCAGGAACCTGGGAAAGCAGACAAAAGCCTTCGCATTCACGGGCGGCATCCTGGGTGACGCTCTTATTGAGATGGTAAAGAAGGAAGGTATCGACTTCGTTTCAATCCCCGCATCATCAGGTGAAACCAGAATAAACATCAAGCTGAAAAGCGGAGAGGAAACGGAGATAAACGGAAGGGGACCTTCGATCGGAAAAGAAGAACTTGAGCGCCTCATATCCCTGCTTGGGGTAGAACTTCACGAAGGTGACACACTGATACTCTCCGGAAGCGTTCCCTCAACCCTTCCAAAGACAGTCTACCGGGATCTGGCTGCAATGGCACGTGAAAAAGGTGCACGTTCAGTCGTCGATGCGGAAGGAGAACTGCTGATCTCAGCCCTTTCCGCAAACCCCTTTCTGATCAAGCCTAACCGTGACGAACTTGAGGCAATATCGGGAATTTCTCCCATGACGGCAGAAGACATAAAGGAATATGCAAAGAAGCTCAGGGCAATGGGAGCAGAGAACGTGCTCGTGTCCCTGGGTGGTGAAGGTGCCTTGCTTGCGTCCTCGGACGGTAACGTTTACTTTCATCCGGCCCCGAAAGGTCATGTGATAAACTCAGTGGGCGCAGGAGATTCCATGGTCGCGGGATTCCTGTCTTCACTTGAGGATACAGGATGCTTTGAAACGGCACTTAAGTATGCCGTGGCAGCAGGAAGTGCGGCTGCATTTTCCGGGAAACTTGCAGACAGAGCGTTGCTGGAAGAATCACATTTCACATATTGATCCATCAGTATGAAAAGACCGCAGGCTTCTGCACCTGCGGTCTTAAACCATCTGATGGTTTATCAGTTCTTTTTTGCGGGAATGATCAGGTTGAGGATTATACCCACGAGGGTTGCAAGTGCAACCGAGCCGAGTGAGAACTCGAGTGCGGAACCGATGCTGAACTTAAGAAGTCCGCCGCCGATACCGATGACGAGGATGATCGAACTGATCGTGAGGTTTCTCTTATCCTGATAGTCAACGCCTGAATCAACGAGGGTCCTGAGACCGGAGGATGCGATGACACCGAAAAGGAGCATCGAGATACCACCGAGGACGGGATTGGGGATCGTCTGGATCAGGGCACCGAACTTCGGGAAGAGGGAAAGGATGATCGCGATCACGGCAGCACCGCCTGTTACCCAGACGCTGTATACGCCTGTGAGTGCGAGTACACCGACATTCTCACCGTAAGTGGTGTTGGGTGGGCCGCCCCAGAGGGATGCCCAGGTGGTTGCAAGACCGTCACCGAGGAGTGTCCTCTTGAGACCGGGTTCCTCATAGAAGTTCTCACCCACTACCTTTGAGATCACAAGGGTGTCACCGAGGTGCTCACAGATCGTGGCAAAGGACACGATGATGAAGGTAAGTATGGGAACCAGGGCGAACTTCGGAAGCGCGAAGGAAGGGAATCCGAACCATGCGGCAGTCTTCACGGGTGTGAAGTCGATAATTGCGTAGGCAGGGAAGATGAAGCCCATGATGAGAGTGAAGAGATAGCCAGCAAAGAGCCCCATGAGAATTGGGATTACGGAGAAGAAGCCCTTGAAGAATACGTTGAACACAACTGTCACCGCCAGGGTGAAGAGTGCTATCGAGAGATAGACGAGGCTGTAGGTTGAGGGATCGGAGGTGTTCTCATACATTGCCATGCTCATTGCGGTCGGTGCCAGGTTGAGACCGATGACAACGATTACCGAACCGATGACCACGGGAGGAAGTGCCCTGTGGATCCAGCCGGAACCGGCCCTGGAAATGATGAACGCGATCAGGGCATACATGAGACCTGAACAGAACGCACCACCCATTGCATAGGGCCAGCCATACTGGGATGAGATGGCGATAAGCGGCGTGATGAAGGCGAAGGATGAACCGAGGAATGCGGGAACCTTTGCCTTAGTGAGCAGGATGTAGATCAGGGTACCGGTACCGGCTGTAAAGAGCGCGGTGGTGGGCTGAAGACCTACGAGGATAGGTACCAGGATCGTTGATCCGAACATGGCAAATACGTGCTGGACTGAAAGGGGCAGCCACTCTCCGAGGGGTGGTCTGTCTGCCGGGCCGTACTGCATCTTTGAGTTTGTTTTAGACATAAATAATACTCCCGGGACCTCATCCTACATCAAATGAGTGGTTTATTTAACCTCCCGGGAGATGAAATATTAAATTTTTTCACCATTATTTTCAGATAACAGCTACAGATATGTTGCACTTTGTTTCAAAATCAGTTTTTGAAGCTGTGTACCGGTGCGGGGATCCTTCCTCCCCTCTTTATGAACTCCTCGCAGGAAAATCCGTTCACGCGCATGATCGGGGCATAGCCGAGCAGTCCTCCGAAGACGGCCTCATCGCCCACGCTCTTTCCGTAAACGGGGATGATCCTGACGGCTGTAGTCTTCTGGTTGATCATTCCGATTGCCATCTCATCGGCAATGATGCCGGAAATGGTTGAGGCGGGAGTATCCCCGGGAATCGCGATCATGTCCAGACCGACAGAGCATACACAGGTCATTGCTTCCAGCTTCTCAAGGGTGAGCGAGCCCGCCCTTACCGCATTGATCATGCCCTGATCCTCACTGACCGGGATAAACGCACCTGAAAGTCCGCCCACATAGCTTGAAGCCATGATGCCGCCCTTCTTGACGCTGTCGTTGAGGAGGGCAAGGGCTGCGGTCGTGCCGGGGGCTCCCACCTTCTCCAGACCCATAGCCTCAAGGATCTCCGCAATGGAGTCACCCACTGCAGGTGTGGGGGCAAGGGAAAGGTCCACGATGCCGAAAGGAATGCCGAGTCTTCTCGAAGCTTCCTGGGCAACGAGCTGTCCCAGCCTCGTTATCTTGAATGCGGTCTTCTTGATCTTCTCGCAGAGCGTCTCGAAGTCACTGCCCTTCACTTCCTCAAGTGCATATTTGATGACACCGGGACCGCTGACACCCACGTTTACCACCGCATCGGTCTCGGTGACACCGTGGAAGGCACCGGCCATGAACGGGTTGTCATCGGGAGCGTTGCAGAAAACAACGAGCTTGGCGCACCCGATGGAATCATTCTCGCGGGTGAGATAGGCACACTCCCTGATGATGGTGCCCATCAGGGCAACCGCATCCATGTTAATGCCCGTTTTGGTTGAGCCGAGATTTACGGATGCACATATGTGCTCAGTGGACTTAAGGGCCTCGGGAATTGACCTGATCAGGAGCTCCTCACTCTTTGTCATACCCTTTGCGGGCAGGGCCGAAAAGCCTCCCAGGAAGTTGACGCCCACTTCATTTGCCGCACTGTCCAGGGTCTTTGCGATTTTCACATAGTCATCGGTCGTCTTACAGGCAGCGGCACCGACAAGCGCGATCGGGGTAACGCTGATTCTCTTGTTCACGATAGGAATGGCATATTCCCGCTCTATTTCCCGTCCGGTCTTCACCAGATCCCTCGCGGTGCGGGTGATCTTCTCGTGAATGCGGCGGCAGAGCACATCCAGATCATCGCTTATGCAGTCAAGCAGGGAGATACCCAGCGTGATCGTCCTCACGTCCAGGTTCTCCTTCTCGATCATGTTATTGGTCTCAATTACTTCATTTATGTTGATCATTATCAGATCCTCTGCATGCGGTTGAAGATATCCTCTCTCTGCAGCTTGACGATGCAGCCGATCTCACGTCCGAGTGCCTCAAGCTCCTCTGAAATCGTAAGGAACTCCTTGGCGGATCCGTTGGTGTCAGCGATCATCATCATGTTGAAATATCCGTCAACAATCGTCTGGCTGATGTCCAGGATATTGACTCCGTTGTCTGCAAGATAGGTACAGATTCTTGCGATGATGCCGACGCAGTCCTTTCCGACCACTGTGATAATACTCTTCTTCATTTTCTTACTCCGATTACCCATTAAACACTTTCCTCATGTTTTTGCATATATGAAAAAGCAACCTTAAACAGGAAAAATTTTGCATTTACTTTATTCATCCCCAAGGGGAAAAATATCCATATGACTGAATATTTGCTCGGTACCCCGGAATGGGAATATCTCATAAGGATAACGCTTGCCGCACTGTGCGGCGGCATCATAGGCTATGAGCGTGAAAAGAGGCTCAAGAATGCGGGAATCAGAACCCACATCCTGGTCTCCATGTCAGCCGCCCTCATGATGGTCATCTCCAAATACGGCTTTAACGACGTGCTCAGTAACACCGGTATCGGCATCGATGCCTCACGTGTCGCCGCATCGGTGGTATCGGCAATTGGTTTTCTTGGTGCGGGCGTCATCTTCGTCCGCAAGGAAAACACCATAGGCGTCACAACTGCGGCAGGTCTCTGGTCAACGGTTGGTCTGGGCCTTGCCATAGGTGCGGGAATGTATGTGACGGGAACCGTTTTCACCTTCATGGTCCTTGCCATCCAGCTCCTGCTCCACAACAGACGTTTCAGGTTCTCGACCCAGACCACCGGTGCGATAACACTGAAGATCGACAGCACGGACTTCACTATCGGACAGGTGAACAGCATCTTCCGGGAAAAGAAGCTTGACGTGAGGAACATCAGACTGACGCTGCAGGACGGCGGACAGCTGCTGTCGGCCATAATAATCTTCTCAAAAAAGGACAATCTCAACGATGTCGTCCACCAGCTGGAGTCCATCGGCACCCTGACCTCGATTGAAATAACAACGTTCGGTTAAGACTCGGTGTTGATTGTGTGAAGGTCCGACAGCTGTACATGGTTTCACGCAATCTTCATTTGCCCTGTTGCTCACTGCAGGCTACCTTTAGCCACGTAAGGAGCAAATCAGGAATGAAAAAAAGATTATTGATGTTTTTATCGGTACTGATGATCTCGGCAGCGCTTCTCTTTGCCTCACCGGCAGCGGAGAAGCTGTATGATGAGTTCTCATCAGCAGTGAATAACGGCGATGTGACACTCGCCATGAATAAGTATTCGGAGCTTGAGAGCCGCGTGACAAAGGAACTCGGCACGGCCTCAGCCACCCTTGAAAAGGCAGTAAAGAAGAATAATGCGGAGCTGTACCGCAACACTCTTTCAGAAATCGCAGCCCTGAAGTCCTATCGCATCACGAAGGCTCAGAGCGACAGCCTGCTTGCAGCGGCAGTTGCGACCGACAATCAGGATGCCCTCTCCTGGCTTTATGAAAAGAGCCCGTACTACAGCCCGGTCCTGACCTTCAGCACAGAAGTCACTTCGGGGACAAGACGTTACAGCTCAGCCTCGTCAGTCTCTGTAAAACCCGGTGAGGAAGTAACCCTTCCCACATCATCAGGCGTAAGCGCCGCAGCCGCGGGTCAGCTGGCAGGCTGGGGAATCACGAAGGATGCGGTCACGTACAAAGCCGGGGAAACCATTAAGATGCCCGCAACGGACCAGACCCTTTTCGCAATCTACGAAAGCGGCGTCTCCTTTAAAGATGAGGCTACCTCCACCGATATCTTCACACCCGCAGTCTCAGGTGATGAGGTGACGGTTCCCGCGGTCTCGAAGGAAGGCGCGGCCTTCGAAGGATGGTATGACAGGGCCTCGGGATATTACATCACACCCGAATCGGACACATTCACGCTCAGGGGCAACGGTGCTTCCTTCACCGCCCTCTGGAAGGAAGTGAAGGCAGGTGACATGACGACAGGGGCATACAGCCATGATTCGCTTCCGGTGAATACCCAGATTCCCCTCACCTTCACCGTAACAAACACGGGAACTGAGACCCTCACGGGAGTAAGGCTTTCAGTCAGCTGCGATGACGACGATGTGACGCTGATCAGCAATGGCGCCTCCCTCAGGTCCCTTCCCGCAGGAAGGAACATCACCCTGACAGGGGTGAAGCTCGTTGCCTCCCAAAATGCTTCAGGCAGGACGGTTCCCATAACACTGGCCGTAACGGATGACGAAGGACTTTCCTTCGAAACGACGTACGAAATAAAAATCAGATGATACTCTCCCGATGTCCCGGATGCGAAAATCCGGGGCATCCTTTATATTGTCAAACATCTGCATATCTGATATAAAAGTCGACAATTTAATTATTTTACGGAGCGCAACATGGCATTCTATTATGAAGATCTTTCCAGGACATTCAGTGAATTCCTTCTGGTCCCTGGATATTCCCCCGAGACCTGCATTCCTTCCGCGGTTTCACTGAAGACACCCCTTGTCAGATACAGAAAAGGTTATGAGGAGCCATCGCTCACTCTCAACACTCCTCTGGTATCGGCAATCATGCAGTCTGTATCGGGCGTGAAGATGGGTGAAGCCCTGGCACGTGAAGGCGGAATAGCATTCATCTACGGCTCCCAGTCCGTAAAGGATGAGGCTGAGATGGTGAGAAAGGTTAAGAGAAGCAAGTCAGGCTTCGTTGAATCGGATTCAAACCTCACACCTGATTCGACTCTCAATGATGTCATCGCCCTCTCCGCATCGACGGGCCACTCCACGATAGCCGTGACCGATGACGGAAGCGGAAACGGAAAGCTCCTCGGAGTCGTTACCAGCCGTGACTACAGGGTATCACGCATGGATGGCAGCGAGAAGGTCAGCTCCTTCATGACACCCTTTGAAAAGCTCATAGTTGCGAAGGAAGGCATCACGCTGAGTGAGGCCAACGACATAATCTGGGAACACAAGCTCAACCAGCTTCCCATCATCACGGAGGACGGACACCTTTCATCCTTCGTTTTCAGGAAGGATTATTCAGAACATAAGGCAAATCCCCATGAGAACCTCGATTCGAAGAAGAGATACATAGTGGGTGCGGGCATTAACACCAGGGACTACATGGAAAGGGTTCCAGCCCTCATCGAGGCAGGTGCCGACTGTCTCTGCATCGACTCCTCAGAGGGATATTCCGCATGGCAGAAGAACACGCTGAAGTGGATCAGGGACACCTACGGTGACTCGGTGAAGGTCGGTGCAGGCAACGTCGTTGACGCGGAAGGCTTCCGCTTCCTTGCGGACTGCGGTGCCGACTTCGTAAAGATCGGTATCGGCGGAGGCTCGATATGCATAACAAGGGAAACCAAGGGTATCGGACGCGGACAGGCCAGTGCCGTCATCGATGTGGCAAGGGCCAGGGACGAGTACTTTAAGGAGACGGGCATCTACGTTCCCATCTGCTCCGACGGAGGTATCGTCTATGACTACCACATGACGCTTGCCCTGGCCATGGGTGCGGACTTCCTGATGCTGGGACGCTACTTTGCCCGCTTCGATGAATCCCCGTCCAACAAGGTGAACGTCAACGGCGTATACATGAAGGAATACTGGGGAGAAGGCTCCTTCAGGGCCAGGAACTGGCAGAGATACGACATGGGAGGCAAGAAGAACCTCTCCTTTGCCGAGGGTGTCGACTCCTACGTTCCCTACGCAGGTTCCCTCCACGACAACCTGGAGGTCACGACCTCCAAGATAAGGTCGACGATGTGCAACTGCGGTGCGCTGACGCTGGAGGAATTCAGGGACAAGGCAAAGCTCACGGTCATTTCACCGACGTCCATCGTTGAGGGCGGTGCACACGACGTACTGCTCAAGGACAGGTCGGAAGTAAAATGAATTTTACAGGCGGCTATGCGGTTTTTTCCGCATGACCGCCTTTTTTCTGTTTAAGCGGAACCGTTTTTTTTGGTATTCTGAGTCAAAGGAGACTAAAACTTTATGAAGATCGGTATTCTTACGGCCGGCGGCGACTGCCCGGGCCTCAACGCAGTAATCAGAGGTTTCGCTAAATACGTTTACAACCAGATTCCGGGAGCGGAAATCATCGGTGTGCAGGATGGTTACAGGGGGCTCATCACGGGTGAAGTGACGAAGCTTAAGGAATCTGACTTCTCGGGAATCCTTAACATCGGAGGCACGATCCTCGGTACCAGCAGACAGCCCTTCAAGCAGATGAAGGTTGAGGACCAGAACGGTGAGTCCAGACTCGACCAGATGGTGAAGAACTATAAAAAGAACAAGTTCGACCTGCTTGTCACGTTAGGCGGCGCGGGAACACACAAGACCGCATCCCTGCTGGCAGATGCCGGGTGCAACGTCATCGGACTTCCCAAGACAATCGACAACGATATCTGGGGCACCGACGTAACCTTCGGCTTCCACTCCGCACTGGATATCGACACCGAGTGTATTGACCGCATCCATACCACGGCTGCAAGCCATGGACGCACGATGCTCATCGAGATCATGGGCAACAAGGTTGGCTGGCTGACGCTCTACTCCGGTATTGCCGGTGGCGCCGACATCATCCTCATCCCCGAAATCCCCTATGACCCGGATGAAGTGTGCGAGATGGTAACCAGGCGTTACGAGAGCGGAAAGGCCTTCACGATCATAGCGATCGCTGAGGGTGCGATGAGCCGCAAGGAAGCCCAGATGAAGAAGGCTGAGCGTCTTGAGGCCCGCGGCGGAGAGGCAACAGCCACGAACATTCTGGCCCGCTACATCCAGGACAAGGCAGGGGTTGAGACAAGAACCGTCGTTCCCGGCCACATCCAGAGAGGCGGAAGTCCCTCACCCTATGACAGACTCCTC
Organism: Spirochaetales bacterium; assembly: GCA_022788185.1. Classification (GTDB taxonomy): domain Bacteria; phylum Spirochaetota; class Spirochaetia; order Sphaerochaetales; family Sphaerochaetaceae; genus Bullifex. The sequence continues at coordinate 29,799 of JALEVV010000061.1, forward strand.
AGCACCGAGCTCGGCTCCTATGCGGGCAAGCTGGTCCAGGAAGGCAACTTCGGCAAGACCGTTGCCATCATCAACAACCAGATCACATACAACCGTCTCAGCGATATCGCCGGAAAGACGAAGTACGTCGATGAAGACAACCAGATGATCAAGATCGGTCGTTCCATCGGCATCTCCTTCGGAGACGGAAAGAAATTCAAAGGCATCTGATGAGAAAAGTAGCAATAATAGACTTTTCATCGTCCTCAGTCTCCCTCCTCATAGCAAAGGTGGAGGGAGCCGTAATGGAAAGCCTCACACACACAAGAACACCCCTTTCATTTGCCAGCACCATCTACCAGGATAGGGAGCTGACGGAGATAGAGGTGCTGGAAACCGAGGACATAACCGAAAGCTTCATCGAGCTTTCCAGGAAGGAAGGAGTATCCTCCCTCTATGCGATCGCATCGGCAAATCTTTCGGGCATCAAGGGCATGGATGCGATCCTTGACAGGATCGCTGACAAGACAGGTCTTACGATCTACCGCCTCGACATTGCGGCGGAAGCGGAAGCCCGCCTGATCGCCAATGAGCGTTACAACATCCTGCCGCGTACCGTGCTGGTTGATTTCGGCTCCGCAACGCTGAAGCTCTACAGCTTCTCCAACTACCTCTCCCAGGTACCGCTCGGACCGCTTACCATCGCACAGGATTACGTGAGCGAGGTGATCCCGTCTCCTGCCGAGGCCAAGAACATCAAGCAGAAGATAAGGGAAACCCTTGAGGAAGCTGACCTGCCGGAGTCCGGATTCTTTGAGAATGCGGTGCTGGCAGGGGTCTATGCATGGGCCATTTACCAGCTCTATGCAGAGTACTTCGAGCTTGAGCACAACCACGGAGAGATGATCATCCAGTACAAGAAGCTGAGAAAGCTTTGCAAGTACCTGATCAAATCGGAAGGCCGGTCGATGCTCATCTTAAAGAACGCACCGGAACTGATGAAGCAGGTCGTCCCGGCAACCATTCTGGCAAAGGAACTGCTTAAACGCTTCGGCGTTACCAACATAGTGATTTCGGATCTGGGCGTAAAGGAAGGTATACTGAAAAGTATAGTCCAGGGAAAGAGAGAACAGAAGGGACTGTCACTGGAGGGGTGATCTTAACAAAATGAATGACGCTGTATCCAAATGCATAAACGGCATCTACATAAACCGCGAATATTCCTGGCTGCAGTTCGACAAACGTGTTCTCGATCAGGCGATGGACCTGACGAACCCGCTGCTTGAAAGGTGCAAATTCCTTTCAATCTTCACATCCAATCTGGATGAGTTCATCCAGGTGCGTCTCGGTTCCCTCATGAACCAGACAAAGGATGCTCCTGCAGAGGAGGAGAACAAGACAAACATGACGGCAAAGGAACAGATTGCCGCCATAAACACGATTCTCCCGGGCCTTTACAAGGCAAGCAGTGAAACCTTCCGCTTTCTGAAGGGTGAACTCTACGACAAGGGAGTGAGCCTCCTCAAAGGAAAGGATCTTTCCGAAAAGCAGCGTCTGGCCGCTGAGGAAGCCTTCCTGTCCCAGGTGCTTCCCAGGGTAAGCCCGGTCGTTCTGGATGCAAAGCACCCGATGTTCAAGTTCGAGAACCTGAAGACCTATCTCCTTGTGCGTCTTGAGAGAAAGGGCAGGGTCCTATACGGCGTTGCAAAGCTCCACTCCACCACTCCCCGCCTCTTCCGTCTGGCCAAGGGCAAGAAGGTCCATCTCATTACGGCAGAGGACCTGCTCCAGCTCTTTGCGGAAAAGGTCTTCCCCGGCTTCACCATCAGGGAAACGATACTGATAAGGGTCACGAGGAACGCTGACTTCGATGCCTTCTCAAAGGATGCCGATGACGAGTTTGACTACGACTTCTCCCGCCTCATCCAGACAAGGGTAGAGGGTCGCACGAGAGGCGATGTGATCAGGCTTGAGACGAATGCCGAGCCCAGTGACGAGCTTTCCGCCTTCATAAGACAGCACCTTGAGGTCAGGAAGAGCGCATCCTTCATCGTCCCCGATCACTTCGACTACAAATTCCTCTTCTCCATGCCGGATTACTTCGATTACGAGAGCCTTGCCGACCTGAGATTCAGTGCCGCCCGCCCCGTAATACCATCGGCCCTTGCAAAGACCTCCGACCTCATTTCGGAAGTAAGAAGGAAGGATATCTTCCTGGCATATCCCTACCAGAGCATGGATGTCCTCATCAGGCTCCTGAATCAGGCAGCCGATGATGAGCGCGTCACCTCGATCAAGATCACGATCTACCGCCTTGCGAAGAACTCGAAGATAATCTCAGCACTGCTGAGAGCCCGCGAGAACGGCAAGGAAGTCGTTGCCGTAATGGAGCTCTGTGCCCGCTTTGACGAGGAGAACAACCTCGACAACGCCGAAGTGCTGCAGGATGCAGGATGTACCGTCTTCTACGGTATCGATGACTACAAAGTACACTCCAAGATCATCTCGATAACGCTGGAGGAGGATGGAAAGATAAGCTACATCACCCACATCGGCACGGGTAACTACAACGAAGGAACGGCGAAGCAGTATACGGATCTCAACATCATCACCGCCGAGGATGGAATCGGACGTGACGGTGCGGAGTTCTTCCGCAACCTGGCGGTCCTTAATCTCGATCATGAGTACTCACGCCTGCTGGTTGCACCCCATACCCTGAAGTCGGGCCTGATTAAGGAAATCGACCGCGAGATCGAAAAGGGCAAGGACGGTGTCATCAGGGCCAAGTTCAACTCCCTCACCGATCTGGACTGCATCAACAAACTCGTTGAGGCAAGTAAAGCCGGCGTGAAGGTATCACTGGTGGTCCGGGGAATATGCTGTCTGCTGCCCGGAGTTCCCGGCGAGACAGAGAACATCTCCGTACTCAGCATCGTGGGACGCTTCCTCGAGCACTCCAGGATCTACTCCTTCGGACGGGAGGGAGAGGAAAGGGTCTACATCGCATCAGCCGACATGATGACGAGAAACCTGGAAAAGCGAGTTGAGATCGCGGTTCCCGTCCTCGACAAAAACGTGAGAAAGAGGATTCTCTCAATCCTCACGACAATCGAGAACGATAACGTCAAGGGTCGCCGTCTCTCCCCTGACGGCAGGTATAAGAAGATACAGTCGCTTTCAAAGATGGTGAACAGTCAGGAAGAGTGCCTGAGAAACGCCAATACACTTTAATAGGATAAGCACCTGAGCATCCCCGCTCAGGTGTTTTACGTTTACCCTCCAATCTGTTATCATCCTAGACATGATAGAACTGGCACTTCCCGCAGGCAGTCTGGAAACTGCACTGACCGCCTTCAGCCACGGAGCTGATGCGGTATATTTCGGTCTTAAGGATTTCTCGGCACGCAAGGGTGCCGTGAACTTCTCCCTTGAGGACCTCTCAAAGATAAGAAGATATTCCCTTGAGAACGGCAAGAAGACATACATAACGATAAACACGTTAATCGATGACGCATCGGTTTCCAGAGTAACCGATCTTCTCGATGAAATTGCCTTCTATGGAACCGACGGGATAATCATTCAGGATCTGGGAATTGCCGACATTATAAGAAAACACTACCCCACACTTCCCCTGCATGGTTCCACACAGCTGGCAGTCCATACCTCAGACGGAGTCAAGGCCCTTCAGGACCTGGGCTTTGAGCGGGTCGTGCTCTCAAGGGAGCTGAATCTTAAGGAAATTGAGAAGATAAGAAGGGAGTGTCCCGATGTGGAGCTCAAGGTCTTCATCCACGGAGCACTGTGCTATGGATTCTCAGGACTATGCTCAGCCTCCGCGATAAAGTGTTCCCGCTCCGCCAACGGAGGGGAATGTGCCCAGATATGCCGCTCCTGGTTTACCGATGAGAGAACCGGTGAAAAGGGATACTTCTTCAGCATGGAAGACATGATGGCAGGGGAAAAGCTGAAGGTCCTCAACGAAATGGGAATAGACAGCGCCAAGGTGGAAGGACGTCTCAAGGCGCCAGAGTACGTTGCCGCCGTCACCGAGTACTACCGTTCAATACTCGATAAAGGCAGGGCAACCCTGGAAGAGGAAGATGCAGTGAGGACAACCTTCCTCAGAAAGAGCAGTGACGGCTACTTCTCCTATAAGGCGGACCGTCCGTACCTCCTTTCCGGAGGCTATCCCGGCCATATGGGACTTTATGTGGGAACAATAGAAGAGGAGTACGGCAGGGACAGAATCATAAGAACTGAAGTCCCCGTCGAAGACCATGACGGTCTTCAGTACTTCATCGAAAACCCATCAGGTCTTCCGGAAGCAGTAAAGTTCCCAGCCACAGTGAAGGCAAGAACAAAAAACACATTAAGACTCAGGATAGTCTCACCGGAACGCCTTAAGGGAAAGGAAATATGGAAGATCTCCGACTCCACCAGAAGGGAGAAAACACAGAGTGCGAACATTCCGCTTTACAGAAAACCGGTGGACATAACAGTGACACTGACTGACAGTGAAATAACGGCTGAAGCACTTGGAAAAAAGGTATCAAAGGAACTGAAAACGGAGGAATCAAAAACTCCGAAGGATATCAATGAACTTCTGAAGAAGACATTCTCGGAATCAGGAACTTCGAAGTACACGCTGAAAAACCTGAATTACAGAAACTGTTCATCCCTGAAATCCCCGTTCCTTCCCCCATCATTCCTCAAGGACTTAAGAAGAAGTTTCTATCAGGAGCTGGACACGGTAAAACCCGGTAGGACCGAAATTGCACAGCCCGCTCAAAGCAGCGAAGGATTCATTCTTCCGGACCGGGAACTTCTCTCAGGTGACCTGCCCTGGTCCCTGGAGCCGAAGAGAATCGGTGAAAGGACTTACATCACCCTGCCTCCAGTGACCTTCAATGAGGAGCAGACCTACAGGGATGCACTGGAAAGCGTGAAGGGCAGAACCAATGTCACTATAGGTCTCAACAACATCGCTCAGATAAGGTTTGCCAAGGCACATCCCGAGTACGATTACTTTGCCGACATCTGGTTCTACGTCCCCAACAGATTCACGGCGGCATTACTGAAGAGGGAGATCCCGAACCTGATCGGAGGATACCTCTGGTTTGAACGGAAGGAGTACTCAGCCTGGCCGTGGAAGCCCACCGTCACGGACTATGAACCTCCCTTCTTCATCTCAAGAACGTGCTATAGGCACGATGCCCTGGGCCTTCCATGTAAAGGCTGTTCAAAGCATGAGGACTACACCCTCTCCCAGGCTCCCGACACATTTACGGTGAAGGTACGCTCCTGCCTGACCGTGATGGAAAGAAACAGATAAATAAGGGGAACCATCCGGTTCCCCTCTCTCTCACTCATTACCGAGCTTAACGCCCCAGGCCTTTCTGAAGCCATCCATCAGCCTCATCACCCTTGCCGATTCCCTGTGCGGCATTGAGGGCGGTTCAATTAAACCTGCCTCTATGGATTTCTTAGCTTCGATAAGCTCATATTCATACCCATTGTACTGGGGTACTATGGCGATTTCCTCAACGACCTCCATTGTCCTGCCTGGACCATATATCGTGAGACCTGAAGGATTATTCACATTCTCAACCAGGATAGTACCCTCCGTTCCGTAGATGAAACCCCTCCTGTCAGATATGGTTGTGGCATCGGAGAAGAGAACGGCCTGAGAACCATCCTCAAAATTGAGACACATGGAGTTTTTCAGATCGACACCCGATTCACCCTTTGTGCAAAGGCCAGCCATTGAAGTAATGGACAGTCCTTCCCTTGCCATGAGGGCAAAGTTAAGGGGATAGACGCCGATATCAAGAAGCGCGCCTCCGCCAAGGGCAGGATCAATGATCCTTTCCTTGTCACTGATCTTATATCCGAGGTTTGCAGTGACCGAAGTAACCTTTCCGATGCGGCCCGATGCGATGATGTCGTTTATCATCTTCCTGACTGGCATGTACCGGGTCCAGATCGCCTCACCCACATACACACCCTTCTCTTTTGCCTTCTCAAAGACCTCTGCGGCCTCCGCTTCATTGACTGTGAATGCCTTCTCGCAGAGAATCGGCTTATTATGCTCAATGCAGAGGAGCATATGCTCCTTATGGAGGGAGTGGGGAGTAGCCACATAGACAAGTTCCACCGCGTCATCACTTACGAGTTCCGGGTAAGAGCCATATGCAACAGATGCACCGAACTTTTCCTTAAACGCTTCAGCCCGCTCCGCATCCCTTGCCGCAACGGCATAGAGCTCGAATCCTTCCGTATGATTGATCGTATCAGCCATGGTGGCTGCGATGCGTCCGCATCCAATGATACCTACCTTCATTTTTTCTTCTCCTTCTTTTCCTTCCTGTCTTCAGCGCTCTTCAGCTCGTCAAACTTCATCGTGGGTATGAAGCGGCGGGCGAAACGTCCCTGCCCCCGGCTCTTCACGTAGAAATAACCGATAAATGAGAATACCACCGCACCGATGAAGTTTACGAAGAGATCCTTCATGGTGTCGATGATGCCGATATCCAGATAGCCTCCAAGGCCAAGGGAAGTACCGTCTGAAAGAATGACATCGGTAATGCCCGTAATGTGCACCACCCTGTTTGACTTCGTGGGATCGAGCATGGTGGTATGAATCGCATTGATCACAGTGTCCTTCTGCATGTCGGAACCCGTAAAGAAATCCATGCCGAACTCGAAGAACTCCCAGAGCACTCCGACGGTCATCGAGAAACAGAAGGCGACGAAGGCAAGGAAGAACGGCGAGAGGTCGAACTTTATGTTTTCATTCCTGTTGAATATGTCACAGAGGGAGAAACCCACGGCGGCTGCCAGGAAGCCGGTGGTTGTATGAAGCATCGTATCCCAGAAGGGAACATTGATGTAATAAGCCTTCAGCTCCCCGAGAATCTCGGCGGCATAGATGAACACGATGACTATGATCTCAAGTGTGTCGGGTATGTCTATATGCCAGTTATGCTCGATGAAAGACGGAATCGTCATCAGAAAGAGTGCCAGGGCACAGAAGAACACGCTTTCCCAATCCCGGTTGAAGACCTGTGCGACCAGAGTGAGGATTACGGACAGCCTCAGCAGCAGATAAACCGCAAACAGACCTTTATGTTCCCGGATCTGTTCTTTCAGCGATATTGTGTGAATTTTCTCTCTTCTTTTTCTCATTGAAAAAAGTATAATCCCTTTCTGTTAAAAAGACACTAAAAAGAGAGTTTTTATCAGTAAAGTATTGCAGTAAGTATTTCCAGGGCATTCTTCCTGCCTTCATCACTCAGTGCATAATGACTCCACTTTCCGATTTCGGTTCTGGTCACTATACCTGCATCCTGCAGTATCTTCATGTGGTATGAGAGCGTCGACTGAGGCATATTCAGCTTCTCAGTGAGCACGCACACGCACTTTTCCCCTTCCCTCAGAATCTCAATTACCTTCAGTCTTGTCGGATCGGCAAACGCTTTCATTATCCCTGATCTGTATTTGTAATCATCCACCATGGGTATATTTTACCACGGATACCGGAACTTTTCATACTGTGTGTTTTTTTCGATTTGTTTTCTGTTGATTGTGTGGATTTGAAATCCTGAAGATTGTGATATGGCAGATACAATTGCATATTATTCTGCAAAGGATAAATGCTATGACCAGAAAACTTATTCCGGCACTCATGATCATACTCATGGTGCTCTCTTCCTGTAACTCAACACAGAGTGAGGAGCCTGACACATCGGCTCTTACCACTCCGGTGACAGCCGCGGACATGGTTGTCTCTCCGGACAGGGTATCCGCACCCACAATTAAGGCAGAAGGCGGAAAACCAATGATGGCTGACAACTCAGCCGTCACCTTCTCTTCCTCAGTGGACGAGACACCCTATCTTGAAAGTGTCTCATCTCCTGACAATCCGTACACGCTCTACGATGATGCCGATATCCCTTCATCATACTCCTTCACCGATAAGACGGTGACTGGAACGGACGGAATAGTGAAGATAATCAATGATGACGGAGTCTCATACAACTACATCATCACTGATGAGAACCTGACATCAGTAACAGTCTCAAGTGATGTCCCTTATATGGTGACACTCTCTGACGTGACTATAAACTCAGCTGACACTCCAGCCCTTATTCTTAAGGGAGACGGAAAGTGTTTTCTGAATCTCAGAGGCATATCAAAGCTTTCAGACACGGCCGATAACGCAAAGAAGGGTGTCATTACCGCAGAGTCCGACCTCATCATCACGGGTGACGGCTCACTTTCAGTTACCGCCTCAAAGAAGCATGGCCTTAAGATCGACGGAGTCCTGAGAATCCTTTCAGGAAGCATAACGGTAACGACCACCAAAACCTCCGACGGCAATGCCATCTCCGTCGACACCCACTACATTCAGGACGGGGGCAATGTCACGATATATGCTACCAACGATACCTATGGTTCTGAAAACAAGGGCATCAAGGTTAACGGAACAGAGGAGCGGGAAAGCGGAAAGCTCGTCATCAACGGAGGCCGTCTCACGATAGAGAGCGTGGACAAAGGCATCACTGCAGGCTGGAAGCTTGCTGAAGATGCTGAGACAGAGACAACCGATGATGACCCCGATCCTTCCCTTTACATCAACAACGGTGTCGTAACCATCACGACAACAGGTACGATCTACGAGGTAAGCGAGGATGAGTCCCTCTCTCCGGAGGGAATCGAAGCCAAGAATGACCTTGTCATCAACGGAGGTCTCATCCAGGTTTCAGCAACGGACGATGCCCTCAATGCCGGTGCGCTTATCGAGATCAGCGGGGGCATGGTCTTCTGCCAGAGCCGGAATGCCGATGCAGCCGACTCCAACGGAGAGATCAGGATCAGCGGAGGCACGTTAATCGCCCTTGGTTCAGACGCTCCCGAAACCGGAATTGACTGTGACTTAAGCTCCAACTTCACCTACACAGGCGGAACAGTCATCGCCGTGTCCGGTGGAAGCAACAACTCTCCCGAGTCATCGGAGACCACAGGCTGCGTGATACTCGAGAACATCACAGGCTCTTCCTTCGCACTGAAGGATGGAGATGGCAATATCATCATCGCATATGCGGTCCCGGAAGGACACTCCAGTGCCAGTGCCGTACTCATCGCATCTGATAAGATAACAAAGGGAAACACCTACACCTTCATGACAGATGCAGACATCCGGGGAAGGAAAACCTTCAACGGTCTTATCGACGCATCTTCGGTCTCAGGTACGTCTAAGACCATCGAAGTCACTTCAAACATAACCGGCACATCCCAGGACATGATGGGAAGAGGCGGCATGATGGCCCATCCCGAAGGCTTTGAAATGAAAGGCGGACACGAAGGTTTCAGAATGGTACCTCCCGAAGGCTTCGATCCATCAGCAATGACGCCCCCTGAAGGTTTTGCCCCAGGCAGGATGCCACCGGAGAACAGATAAACAGCACATACAGGCGACCCCGGACCGGGTCGCCTTATTCTTTTCTTTTGCCAATTAAGCAAAAGCTCTGCTATCAGTAATATGAAAAGGAATTTGCCCCGACTCAGAAGTAAATCCATTGAAAATCAAACTTCAGCCTTTCCCCTTCCTCAACACATCCAAATCGCTTACTATTCTAGAAACGGAGGATTATTCAGTTATGAACGAAGAACTCATTCAGGGTTACAGAGACTTCCTTGATAACGGCAAGACCGAGAGGGAGTGCATTTCAGAGACGGTGAAAGCCGCTGTGGATAAGGGCTATAAGGAGCTCTGCACCGTCACTGAACTGAAGCCCGGTGATAAGGTATATCATGTTAACAGGGATAAGTCGATCGCACTCTTCCACATCGGATCGGAAGACATCGAGAAGGGAATGAACATTCTTGGTGCGCACATCGACTCTCCCAGACTCGATCTTAAGATGAAGCCGCTTTATGAAAAGGACGGCATCGTATATCTCAACACCCACTACTACGGCGGCATCAAGAAGTACCAGTGGGTTGCACACCCGCTTGCCCTTCACGGCGTGGTTTTCAGAAAGGACGGCACATGCGCCCTCGTGAATGTCGGTGAAGATGAGGATGACACAGCACTTTGCATCTCCGACATCCTGCCCCACATCGCACAGGACCAGATGAAGAAGACCGCTTCCGAGTTCTTCCCCGGTGAGGATCTCGATCTCGTCGTGGGACTCACACCGAGAGGAAGCGAGGAAAAGGATGCGGGAAAGAATGCAATCATGGAACTCATTAAGGAGCGCTATGACATTGAGGAATCGGATTTCCTCTCCGCAGAGCTGGAGGTCGTTCCCGCAGGAAAGACAAGAATGCTCGGCTTCGACCGCTCCATGATCCTCGGATACGGCCAGGATGACAGGGTATGCTCCTACACATCCCTTCAGGCACTGCTTGAAGCAGAGGGAGTACCTGAGAGAACCGCATGCTGTCTTCTTGTCGACAAGGAAGAAATCGGTTCAACGGGAGCAACGGGAATGGACAGCGCACTGCTTCCCAACATCCTTTCCGAAGTGCTTGCACTTCTCGGAAAGACCAGTGACCTCTCCCTCAGGAGGACACTCAGGAACTCCTATATGCTTTCAAGCGACGTTAACTCCGCTTACGATCCCCTTCACACCGAGCTTTACGATAAGCAGAATTCATCAGTGCTTGACGGAGGAGTAGTATTCAACAAGTACACGGGCTCACGCGGAAAGTCAGGTGCAAGTGATGCAAACCCCGAGTTCATCGCAAAGCTCAGGAAGGTCATGGATGACAACGGAGTCACATTCCAGATGGCAGAGATGGCCAGAGTCGATGTGGGTGGCGGCGGTACGATCGCGAAGTTCGCCGCTTACTACGGCATGGAAGTGATCGACTGCGGTGTCGCGGTGCTTTCTATGCACGCTCCCTGGGAGATTACAAGCGCCTTCGATGTTGAAAGCGCATATAACTGCTACAGGGCATTCCTGACTCTGAAATAAGGTATAATGAAGGGGCCATGTCTGATTTGACGTGGCCCTTGCTGTTTCAGCTTATCAGTTAACAGTCTTCTTTATGTTTGAAATCAACACGATGCAGGCAACTACAATTCCAAGAACAACTCCTGCAATGTCTGTCCAAACCTGTCCCTGAATGAACATAAGTACGGCGGAAGCAAACATCAGGATTCTGAATACAGGATTGATCTTTCCCTTCAGCCAGCCTGTGACAGCCACACTAAGGAGGAACACTGCAAACAGTGCAAGCACTGACACATACAGCGTTGCTCCGATAGAGGTGTCAACGATCAGGAGTGCGGGATTATACACATAGACAAACGGGATGATGAATCCTGAGAGTCCAAGCAGAAAAGCCCTGATTCCGGTCTTTCCCGGGTTTCCTCCAGCGATTCCGGCACCTGCGTAAGCCGCCAAAGCGACAGGCGGAGTAATGAACGATACTATAGCGAAATAGAAAACGAACATGTTTGCAGCCAGCTCTGAAAAACCTGCATTGACAAGGGGTGTTACTCCGATTGTAGCTGCGATGATGTATGCCGCGGTTGAAGGGAGTCCCATACCCATGACGATACATGCAAGCATTATCAGAACAAGCATCAGGAAAGTGTTTCCGCCAGAAAGTCTGAAGACGATACTCGTGAATTTTACTCCGATACCAGTCATTGACACGATTCCGATGACAATTCCGGCACAGGCACATGCAATCGCGACACTGACAGTCGTCTTCATGCTCTTCACACATGTCTGATAAAGCTCCTTAATGGGTAACCTCTTTTCTAATACAAGACATTTTACGGTACCGACTATCAGAAGCGAGATTATCGCATAAACCGCTGAATAGTTTGCAGAGAATCCGAATGCCAGCAGGCATACAAGCAGTACTCCGATCGGCACTATATAATACCAGCCGGTCTTCAGTACTTCCTTAACTCGGGGTAACTTCTCAGGATCCTCACCTTTAAGTCCAAGCTTGTCAGCCTCAAGGTAAACGGAGATTCCGAGAGCCAGATAGTAAAGCAGGCCGGGGATAATTGCCGCAATTACAATGCTGGAATAAGGAATTCCGGTCAGATCCGCCATGATGAATGCGGCAGCGCCCATTACGGGAGGAAGTATCTGTCCTCCTGTGGATGCGACTGCCTCGACTGCACCAGCATATTCAGACTTATATCCGACCTTCTTCATGAGGGGAATGGTGAAAGTACCTGTCGTTACGACGTTGGCCACGGCAGATCCGTTGATCGAGCCCATTAGTGCGGATGACACCACAGATGCTTCCGCAGGACCTCCCTTCATCTTACCTGTTGCTGCATATGCGATATCGATGAAGAACTGTCCTGCTCCGAATGCATCAAGCATCTCGCCGAGAATGATGTAAAGACACACAAAGGTTACGCTTGCGCCTATGCATGTTCCGAAAATACCCTCAGTTGTCCAGGCAAGATATTCGGTTATCGCAGTTATCGAATATCCTTTATGCTTAATCATGGCTGGCATTGCCTTACCAAAGAGTGCATACAGTATGAAAATGGCAGAAAGAACTGTGAGGGCTGCCCCTACCTTTCTTCTGGCTAATTCCATAATAATCAGGATAAGGAACACACCCATGATAATTTCAGGCAGGGTTGCACCTGTCATTGCTCTATTCACCATTATGGGGGATGACATATTGATGACATAATATGTGCCGACAGCCAGCACTATGGCCGTCAGAAGAAGAGTAACGACAGATCCGATATTTTTCTTTTTGTCTATCTGATTCTTCAGCTCATACAGGAAGAAAACGAGAATGAAAAGAAAAGTATGAAATACACGTTGCTGGGCAACACTTATTGATGACTTGTATGCAAAGAAAAAGTGCGCCATTGCACCGATAACCGACACAATACCGATGAACACGTTTATCATTTTCTGGGTTTTGCGTACTTCATCGTTTCTGGTAATTTGATCCATGATTCAGCAATACCTCCCAATATGAATTTACCGGAGGACATGACAGTCCTCCGGCTTTGTTAAGGTTACCTGAGGTTTGCAGGTACTGTCATTCCTATCTCATCAAAATATCTGATGGCTCCTTTGTGGAGAGGAATATCAATTTCTTCGAGAGCAGTCTCAAGCACGACATCCCTTTCAACTGCCTTTGCGGATGAAGACCATTCACTTCTGTTTTCCCAGATGGTCTTTGTGACAAGATATGCCTCATCCTCAGTAAATGCGTCCTCGGTAGTAATCATGATGATTCTTGCCTTTGGGATCGTAACATCGTAGTTAATACCTTCATATGTACCTGCAGGAAGAGTGTACTTTGTGTATGCAGGAATCTTCTCATAGAATGCATCATTCTCAACAGGGATCATTTTTGCATTCGCACTTGTAACAAGTTCCTTGAGGGAAGCAGAGTTGATTGGGTTAGTTGCAATCATGGCATCGATCTTACCATCCTTGAGTGCGGAAACACCATCAGACTCGGACATATACTGTGCGGAGATATCATTCAGGGAAATACCATAGCTTTCAAGAAGAATCTGAGCCATCATCTGTCCACCTGAACCTGCAGAGCCGAGGGAAACGACCTTACCTTTCAGATCCTCGATGGAATTAATACCTTTTCCTTCAAGTGTAAATACCTGAAGATAGTTGTAAATTGTGGAGAAAAGAGCTCTGAGTTCAGGAACTGCATTCCCTTCATAACCACCGATTCCCCTGTAAGCAAGGGATGCAACTTCGGTCTGGCTTATTGCCATTTTGTAGGAACCGTCCCTGAGACCCTTGATGTTTGCTATTGATGCAGCGGTTGCCTCTCCTGTCACATACCAGTTAGGGATATGATCGGAAAGAGTCTGGGCCATTGCAATACCCATCGGGTAAAGTGCACCTGCAGTCCCTGCTGTTCCAATAGTGAAATACACGTCCTCATTCTTTGCTGCGGTTTCCGATGAACCATTTGCAAAGACGGAGAACATACACAGTGCGATTAAGATGATTGTTAATCCTTTTTTCATATCATTTTTCTCCTTTTAGATTTATTTAACGATATCCAGTTTTTCAATATTTGCGCCGAGAGCCTTCATGTGGTCAAAGAACTCAGGATAGGAAACTCCGACATATTCAGCATTGTCGATGATTGAAGGACCTTCCGCGATCAGGGCTGCAATGGTTGCTGCCATAACAATCCTGTGGTCATGATGGCCATCAATGAATGTTCCATGGAGCTTTGAGGGATAGATTACGAGTCTGTTATCCTCCTCTTCAAAATGGCCACCCATCTTAGTAAGCTCCGTCACTATGGTGTGAGTTCTGTCAGTTTCCTTAAGCCTTGATGCAGCAATATTATTAAGGACTGTTTTGCCTTCCTTTGCAGCGAGCCCGAGCACGGCATAAATGGGAACAGCATCGGGAGTACCGATACAGTCGATCTCCTGCCCGACAAGATGGTCACTGCCCTTCACGACAATTCCATCATCGATGATGTCAACAGTGCATCCTGCATTGCGCAAGACCTCAATGTTCTGTCTTTCACCGGCATATGTGTTGGGATCAAGATTGTGGAAGGTTGCAGTTGAGCCTGTGATCGCGGTTGCCACGGTGGGATAACCGGATGAACCCCAGTCACCGGGAATTACGAAGTCAGTCGGATTAACCTTCTGTCTTCCCCTGATTACATACTTCTTATAATCATGGTTTTCGATTTCAATACCGACTTCCTTCAGCATGCCGATAGACATGTCGATATAGGGCTTTTCATACGGAGCACCCTCAATTGTGATCTCTGAATCATTTTCTGCAAGTGCACAGCACAGGAACATTCCGACGTTGAACCATTGAGAGTTGTGTCCGGGCATTGTACAGCTGCCTCCTTTCAGACCTCCCTCAACATACAGCGGCGCCAGTCCGTTATTCCTCGTGGACAGGATGTGGGCTCCCATTTTGTTAAGTCCGTCAATTTCAGGGCCTGCAGGGCGGTAACAGATCTGATAGTCACCCGAGATTACGTTAGCTCCCGGGAAGAACGCTGCAAGTGCTATCATAGCATAAAGTCCTGTGCCTGAATTTCCGACATCAAGTACATTTTTCGGCTGTTCAAGCTTTCCGCCCTTTCCGTAGACAATCCATCTGTTGTCATCAGAGAGATCAAATTCGATTCCGAACTGCCTAAGGCAGTCTATTATCGAATAGGTATCAATATTGTGAAGCGGGTTCGTAACTGTTGTAATTCCATCTCCCATGGCACCGAAGATAAGAGCCCTGGCAGTACCGGACTTGTTTCCCGGTATCATGATCGAACCTTTCAGCTCAGGCGTGTTGTTTACTAAAAACTTCATGTGATAATCCTCCGGATTTGTGTTTAGTTGTTGGTTTTTGATTCAATTATCCGAGTGTATTTCCAACTTGTGAAATAATTATTTTTGATATAATTTATAATAAAATCCAATAAATCCTGATTGGAGCATACATATGGACATCAGAGCACTTTATTCCTTTCTTAAGGTCATTGAGAAAAAAAACTTTTCCGAGGCATCGGAAGAACTGAACATGACACAGCCTACCCTCTCCCAGCAGATTTCAAAGCTGGAGGACGAACTGGGAGTGAGACTGATAAACAGAACGACAAGAAGTTTTGCCATTACTGATGCAGGACGAGAGTTCGAGAAATATGCACGGAGTATAACTGCCCTTTTCGAGGAAGCAACAGACTCCCTGATACAATACAGAAATGTAAGCACCCGCCAACTCAGGATCGGAGTTGTGCCGACACTGGGCAGGATACACCTCACAAAATACGTACTTTCATTCGGACAGAAAGAAATGGGACTTGAAATTGAACTGGTTGAAGATTTCTCAGAAAACCTCTATAAGGCATTGGAGAGAAATAAGGTTGATGTGATAATAGCGAATAGAATTCCTTTTAAAGAAAAGCATCATGTCTCAATTGAACAGTATTCCCTTTTCCAGGGGCGAATGGTCGCCGTCTGCGGGCCGGAGCACAGATTCTCAGGTGAAAAAACCGTAACGCTTGAAGAGTGTGCGGAGGAACCGATAATACGCCTTTCATCACACTCTTCCGTATTCATAATCATCGACAGACTTTTCAAAAAGCTCAGACTGAGGCAGAAGGTTATCTGCTCATGCGAGACAACGAGTAACATGATATCCCTTGTGGATGCAAACTATGGTATTTCATTCCTCTCAGACCGAATCGCTAAAAACTATGCAACGGACAAGACATGCATAGTCAAAATCACACCGAAGATACATGCAGACATGGTAGTGTGTGCAAGAAATGACAGAAAGGATGAGGATATTATTTCAAAGTTCATAACCCACATGCAGGCCGTAGTGAAGACCGAGGATCCGTAACATCAATATGAGTCTTCACCTCCCTTTATCGCTTTCATACGCTTTACAGTGCTTCTCACATGGTGAAACATCTCAAGCACGGGAGGACATACGGAGGCAAGCTCAAGCACGTTGTTGAGCCTCTCGGACATATTGTCCCTTGATGTATAGGGAAAGTCTCGGCAGTCTTCGGGACGGGCTTCTTCGGAAAGGATGCATCCATCCTTACCCAGCAGTGCACAGGGAAGCCCCTTTGCATTGGATCCGTCTTCCAGATATTTATCCCTGAACTGGTCAGGGGGCAGTTTCAGGTCAGCGGCGGCCTTTTCAAGTTCGCTTACCGAAAATACCCCTTTGAACTTCCTGCAGCAGTTCCTGCATGATGAACAGTCATAGCTCATGAAAGGCTTTATCGACTGTTTTCTCATCGACCATGATCTTCAGGAACATGACGGTGCTTTTTCCTCCTCTCTCTTCCGGCTGTAGATGCGAATGTTTCCATGATTATGTTAATACCACGGAAGTAAAAAAGAGGGGCCTGTTTCCAGGCACCCTCAGGGAAGGTAGATTATTATAATCAAACGTAGAACAGCATTTCACCGTATGTAGGATATGGCCAATCCTTCTGATCTACGATTAATTCAAGACTGTCTGCGAAGTCCCTCACAACGTCCATTGCGGGGATGATCGCATTTCTGGAGTAGTGTGCCAGATCACTTCCTGTGTACTCTGCAGAGAGGGTAACAGTCTTCTCCAGCTCGGTCACTGCGCCTTCAAGCTTGTCAATGAGGGCGGTAACCTCAGTGATGAGGGCTGACTCGCTCCTGCATTCAAGGGTCGGGATGACGCTCTTCTTTGCCGCGACGGAAGCTGCAACCTCACCTGCATACTTCATGCATGCGGGCAGTACCTGTCTGTTGACCATGTCGATGAGGGTCATTGCCTCGATGTGGATGGTCTTGTAGTACTCCTCATTGAGGATCTCGTAGCGGGAGTGCATCTCAACGGAATTGAAGATTCCGAACTCACTGAAGAGCTCGATGTTCTTCGGGGCAATGAATGCATCATAGGCATCGGGAGAGCTCTTGAGGTTGAGGAGGCCTCTCTTCTCTGCTTCAGTCACCCACTCAGGAGCATAGTTGTTGCCGTTGAAGACGATTCTTCTATGCTCTGAATAGGTCTTTCTGACAAGTTCCGTTACCGCACTGTTGAAATCCTCGGCATCCTTGAGAACCTCGTAGAAGCCTCTGAGTTCCTTTGCGACAATTGTGTTGAGAACGATATTCGGACCAGCTACTGAGAATGAAGATCCGAGCATTCTGAACTCGAACTTGTTGCCTGTGAAAGCAAACGGGCTCGTTCTGTTTCTGTCTGTCGTATCCTTGGGGAATGCAGGCAGTACATGGACGCCGAGCTCCATCTGCACCTTGCCCTTTCCGTTCACGGCCTTTCCGCTTACGAGACCCTCGAGGATCTCGGTGAGCTCATCACCCAGGAACATCGAAACGATTGCGGGAGGTGCTTCGTTGGCTCCGAGACGGTGATCGTTGCCTGCACTGGCTACGGACACCCTCATCAGATCCTGATACTCATCGATGGCCTTGATGACTGCAACGAGGAAAAGAAGGAACTGAGCATTATCCTTAGGACTGTCACCCGGCTCAAGGAGGTTAATGCCGGTGTCAGTACTGATGGACCAGTTGTTATGCTTGCCGCTGCCGTTCACGCCTGCAAAGGGCTTCTCATGGAGAAGGCATGCAAATCCATGGCGGTCAGCGATCTTCTTCATCAGCTCCATTGTGAGCTGGTTGTGATCAACGGCGATGTTGGTGGTACCGAATACGGGAGCGAGCTCATGCTGACAGGGCGCAACCTCGTTGTGGCTTGTCTTTGCGTTGATGCCGAGCTTCCAGAGTTCCCTGTCCAGGTCCTTCATGTAAGCCGATACCCTGCTCCTGATGGCACCGAAGTAGTGATCCTCCATCTCCTGTCCCTTGGGGGAGCGGGCACCGAGAAGGGTCCTGCCTGTGTAGATGAGATCCTTTCTTCTGGCGTAATCCTTCTTGTCGATGAGGAAGTACTCCTGCTCGGGACCGACCGTGGTGGTAACCTTCTTTACATCGGTCTTGCCGAAGAGGTGAAGGAGCTTCACTGCCTCTTCACTGACTGCTTCCATTGATCTTAAAAGCGGTGTCTTCTTGTCTAGGACTTCACCTGAGTAGGAACAGAATGCGGTCGGGATACACAGTGTGTCATCCTTAATGAATGCATAGCTTGTCGGATCCCAGGCTGTATAACCGCGGGCTTCGAAGGTTGCCCTGATACCGCCTGAGGGGAAGGATGATGCATCAGGCTCACCCTTGATGAGTTCCTTACCGGAGAACTCAAGAAGGACCTTTCCTCCGTCAATGGGTGAAATGAAAGCCTCATGCTTCTCTGCCGTGATGCCTGTCATCGGCTGGAACCAGTGCGTATAGTGTGTGCAGCCCTTCTCTATTGCCCATGTTTTCATTGCATTGGCAACACTGTTGGCCACATTGAGATCAAGATCCTTGCCTTCCGCAACGGTCTTCTTCAGAGCTTTGTAGACATCCTTGGGGAGGCGCTCCCTCATTGTCTCATCGTTAAATACCAGACATCCGAAGTAATCAGCGACTGTTTCCATTGTTTTTCTCCTTCCTGAAAAAAAAAGGACGTTTTGGCCTGAGCCCTAACGTCCTTGTTATGCATGTGTTTTACAAAAAATCCTTAAGTTTAGTCAACATAAATTTGAAAAAATTTCAGAATTATTTTGTATAATCTTTTCATAAAAAGATTTAGATGCGCTAAAAGCGTTCAGCTCAGTCTAAGGATGCCCTATTTCGGAGAAAAAGTTAACCCTCAGCAGCCGATAAACGACAATATCCTCTCCTTTGAGGCCGTGAGAACGAGTTCCCGGGGAAAACACGCCTCCTCAAGCAGTGCGGCACACCTTTCCAGATGCCCGACCTGTGATGGATCATGGGCATCCGAGGAAGTGATGACGTATACCCCCTTGGCCCTGCAGAGAGCTAGCATGGTACGGTAGTTCTCATGACAGCCGGGACGGGACTCCGGCTCCCTTAAGGAGCTCTCATTCACTTCCAGTGCCACATGGTATTCAAGACATGCGTCCGTGAGGGCGTCGTAATCCAGCGGAATGAGGTTGCTGTCGGGATGGGAGACAAACGATACTTTCGGATGCTTCATGCATGAAATTAGGTTTTCGGTATTCTTTTTCCTACCCTGGTCATGGTAGCAGTTCAGGTGTATCCCCGCTATCGCGTAATCAAGGAGGGACATGAACCTGTCCTCGAGGGACAGCTTTCCGTCATCAAGGACGTTAACCTCACTTCCCAGAATCAGCTGAATCCCGCTGAGAGTGCGGGGGACTGCACTGAAATTGGCAAAGTAAAAGGGATGGCATGTTCCCGGAATTCCCGGTGCATGATCACTGATTCCCAGAAGCTCAAGTCCGGCCTCGGCTGCGGCTGAGGCCATTTCCCTTATCGTTCCGTAGGCATGTCCGCTTGCGATTGTATGTGTATGTATGTCCGCGACTAATGTCATGTACACGATGATAGCACTTATCAGGCGCTATGCATAACATTGTTTTTTTATTCATTTTTTATGCATGAACCTATGGACAAAAAAATTTCGTTTTTTGTATATTTGCCGTAAAGCAGAGGGGAAGGCTGCTGAATCCGGTCTCTCAATCTGCCCACTTCGTTAAGACAAAGGCGTCTTACAATGGATATCCCTCATGGGATGTCTGTCGTAAGATGCCTTTTTTGTTTCAGGAGGATCCTTATGGAGAGTTTTCAGAGAGAGGGTGACGTCAGGATACCTGCAGGCTGTGCGATATCAAGCATGTTCAGCAGAACGGGACGGAAATTCACCGGCGAGGGGATGATAAAGTCCATCAGCATCATGCATGACAGGTCAAACGGACTCGGCGGCGGTTTCGCAGGATACGGAATTTATCCCGAGTACAGGGACTTTTATGCATTCCACGTCTTTTATGACAGTGATGATGCAAGACACATCACGGAAGATTTCATCGATGAGCATTTCGACATCGTGAACCTTTCCAAGATACCTACCAAGAAGAACAAGAACATCACCGATGAGCCTCTTATCTGGAGATACTTCGTCACGCCCCTTCCCACCAAGCTTGCCCAGAGTCAGCTTGAGGAGGATGAGTACACGGTACGCTGCGTGGTCAGGATCAACACTCACATAAACGGAGCCTATGTCTTCTCCTCAGGAAAGAACATGGGTATTTTCAAGGCCGTGGGTTATCCCGAGGACGTGGGCCGTTTCTACCGTGTTGATGAGTATGAAGGCTACGCCTGGACGGTACATGGCCGCTACCCGACCAACACTCCCGGCTGGTGGGGAGGCGCCCACCCCTTCGGACTTCTGGACTACTCCATCGTCCACAATGGCGAGATCTCATCGTACGATGCCAACAGGCGTGCGATCGAGATGTACGGCTACAGGTGCACGCTCCAGACCGATACCGAGGTAATCACATACATGATCGACTACCTGCACAGGAAGCAGAAGCTTTCCCTTGAGGAGTGCGCCCACGTCATCGCGGCTCCCTTCTGGACCACGATAGACCGCATGAGCGAGGACAAGAAGAAGGAGTACACCTACCTCAGGAACACCTTCTCCTCACTGCTCATCAACGGGCCGTTCTCGATCATCCTGGGCTTCCGCGGCGGGCTCATGGCACTCAATGACAGACTGAAGCTCAGGTCCCTGGTCGCTGCCGAGAAGGGTGACATGGTCTACTTCTCCTCAGAGGAGAGCGCGATCAAGATCATCGAACCGTCACCGGACAGGATCTGGTATCCGAAGGGCGGTGAACCCGCCATCGTTACCCTCAATGAGGGAGTGGAGGCATAAGCATGGCTATCAACTACATATATCCCGAATACGAGGTGGTAAGGAATTACGACCGCTGTATCTCCTGCCGTGTCTGTGAGAGGCAGTGCGCCAACCTGGTCCACCACTACGATGCAAAACGTGAGAAGATGATGAGCGACGAGTCAAAGTGCGTCGCCTGCCACCGCTGCGTTGCACTCTGTCCGACCCGTGCGCTGAAGATCGTCAAGAGCGACCACACCTTCAAGGAAAATGCCAACTGGACGGGAGAGAAGATTACGAACATCTACCGTCAGGCGGAATCCGGCGGCGTACTGCTTGCCAGCATGGGAACTCCCAAGGACTACCCTGTTTACTGGGATAAGATCCTCATCAACGCAAGCCAGGTCACGAACCCTTCTATCGACCCTCTCAGGGAGCCTATGGAAACAAAGGTCTTCCTCGGACACAAGAGCGAGCAGATCGTCAGAGACAAATACGGCCGCATCAAGAGCGAGTCAACGCCCCAGCTGGAGCTCCAGGTTCCCATCATGTTCTCCGCGATGAGCTACGGCTCCATAAGCTACAACGCCCATAAGTCCCTGGCACTGGCCTCAAAGAAGCTCGGTATCTTCTACAACACCGGTGAAGGCGGCCTGCACGAGGACTTTTACGAGTACGGTACAAACACCATCGTACAGGTGGCATCGGGACGTTTCGGCGTTCACCCCGACTATCTCAAGGCAGGTGCAGCCCTTGAGATCAAGATGGGACAGGGTGCAAAGCCCGGTATCGGCGGACACCTTCCCGGCGCCAAGATCGTCGGCGATGTATCCAGGACAAGGATGATACCGGAAGGCAGTGATGCCATCTCCCCTGCCCCGCACCATGACATTTACTCGATTGAGGATCTTAGACAGCTCGTTTACACGCTGAAGGAGGCTACAAACTACACAAAACCGGTCATCGTTAAGATCGCGGCTGTCCACAATGTCTCGGCGATTGCTTCAGGCGTTGCAAGATCGGGTGCCGACATAATTGCCATAGACGGCTTCAGAGGCGGCACGGGTGCCGCTCCCGCAGCCATCCGCGACAACGTCGGTATCCCGATCGAGCTGGCCCTCGCCTCCGTTGACAAGAGACTGAGGGATGAGGGAATCAGGAACAACATCTCCCTCGTGGTCGGAGGCTCGATAAGATGCTCGGCGGATATCGTCAAGGCCATCGCCCTCGGTGCCGATGCCGTCTACATTGCGACAAGCGCACTGGTCGCACTGGGCTGTCACCTCTGCCGCACCTGTCACTCAGGCCGCTGCAACTGGGGTATCGCAACTCAGAGGCCCGATCTCGTCAAGAGACTCAACCCCGAGATCGGTTCCGAGAAGCTCGTCAACCTCATCCATGCATGGCAGCATGAGATCAAGGAGATGATGGGCGGAATGGGAATCAACAGCATTGAGGCGCTCAAGGGTAACAGGGCGATGCTCCGCGGTATCGGACTTACCCGGGAGGAGCTGGATATCTTAGGCATTAAGCATGCGGGAGAATGACGATGAAGAGAGTATATGTGAATGAAGAGTGGTGCCTCGGCTGCCATCTCTGTGAATATAACTGCGCGTTCGCGAATTCAGATGAGCCGGACATGATCCTTGCGTGCAAGGACAGGCCGCTGGATGCGAAGATCACGATCGAGGACAGGGATGACGGCATCCACTTTGCAGTCAACTGCAGGGAGTGCAGGGATCCCCTGTGCCTCAAGTCATGCATAGCCGGAGCCATCTGGAGGGACGGCGACATGATCAGGATAGACAGGGACAAATGCGTGCTCTGCTATTCATGC
>JALEVV010000062.1 GCA_022788185.1 Spirochaetales bacterium
GGAACAGGCGAAGGACGCCTGAACCATAAGGCGAGGCCGGACGGGTCTCGCGGGCCAGAGACGGTGTAAGACATCCTTCGGGATGCAGCCGTCGTTACCATGGCCGGATTCCCATAGGCTTGCCTGTGGGAGTACGTCAAACGCAGACTTGATGCCATCCCGCTTCCTGAGGATGCGGTACTGACACCATTGCCGATGGAAGATGATATTTCCAGCCTTTCCGCAATCCTTCTTGATGATGACTACTATGATTTTCTGAAAGCAGGAAAGACAAAAGTGGCAGGAATAACTGTCCTGGATGCTGCCTACCTGATACCGTTCAAAGCAAAGGCCTGGATTGACCTTTCAGACCGCAAGGCCCGGGGCGAACATGTAGACAGCAGGGACATACGAAAACATAAAAACGATGTTTTCAGGCTGACTGAGCTTCTTTATCCAGGTGCACGGATTCCGGCTCCAGCCAGTGTGAAGGCAGATCTGCAGTATTTTGTCAGCAGGATGTCCGGAGAGGATATTGATCTCAAGCAGCTTGGCATTGTGGGCCGGACTCATGATGAGATCATGCAGGAGCTGGTTAAAATCTATATCTGATAGCCTGTGAAAAACAGACTGTTCAGCTATCTCCTGTTCTATCCTGATCGTCCTGGTCACTCGTATCCCATCCAGGACGCCGAGGATAGATTCACCTCACAGGATTCCCCCTTTTCCACCCCTTACAAATGCAAAGCCGTTTTATGATGAACCTAAGATGACAGCAAAAGGAGAACCATATCCTACTCCTGTTTCTTCACCTTGGGCTTGAGAAGATATTCAGTCTCAAAGTCCTCAGTTCCAAGAGATGCTGGGATCTTTATCCTGGCAGCCTTGAAAAGTTCCTTCACCTGTCTGCTTGGAGTCTCCACGATTATCTTTCCGAATCTGACATAGAGTGCCTCGCATTTTATCACGCCGTTTATGGAATCCATCCTGGCAGATCTCAAATAACGGATGCTCCCAGTCTATGATTCTGCCTGTGGATTTACTGAGCAGAAAATGTGTTATCTTCCTCCATGAGCGGTTCTCCCTGACTTGTTGTTTGGCGATTACAAATCTTAAGAGGTTCCGCTCTCTTTTTCTATCTACTTATTCACTGATTTACACGGAGAATATTTCAGATCCACAATTTTTCCCATCAGGGATAATACGGCTGTATAATGCACCCATGAGCGAACACGAAGTAAAGGTGCCTGTAAGGCTGCTTAAGGATGACGGTACCCTCACGGAAGAGGGATTTGCAAGGAAAATGGTGTTCCGGTATGAGAGGGACAGGATAAAGGCTTCAAAGCTCCGGATCAAGGAGTGGGATTACTACATGATCCTGAATCCGGAAAAGGGCTATGCCCTCTGTCTGACATTCTCCGACCTGGGCTTTGCGGGGCTCTTTGCCCTTGCCGTGGCCGACTACAGGACAGGAAAGGCAGTCCAGAGCGATGCGATAAAGCTGCTTACCCTTCACAGGACGGGACTGGGCCCCTCCCCCGATGATGAGTATCGCCTCGCCTTCTCTGAGAAGGGTAAGTTCTCCTTCACCTTTGAGAAGAAGGGTGAGGAGCGGCACATCACCCTATCCGCACCCACCTTCGCCCTGCCGGACGGAACAGTCGGCCTTGATGCCGATGTCACCTTTACGGAAAGAAAGGACTCAGACCGTATCGCCATAGCAACCAGCTGGAAGGAGAACAGGAAGGCCTTCTATCTGAACCAGAAATCCGTTGCCATGACGGCTGCATCGGGCTGGGTTAAACGGGGAGGTATCAGTGATGACATCAAAGCTGACAGGGCTACCCTGATACTGGACTGGGGTCGCGGACGGTGGACCCGGGAAAACACCTGGTACTGGTCAGCAGCCTCGGGATATGATGATAAAGGCTGTCCCATAGGATTCAACCTGGGATATGGATTTTCCGAC
Source organism: Spirochaetales bacterium (assembly GCA_022788185.1). Taxonomy (GTDB): domain Bacteria; phylum Spirochaetota; class Spirochaetia; order Sphaerochaetales; family Sphaerochaetaceae; genus Bullifex. The sequence goes on from JALEVV010000062.1 coordinate 1,949, forward strand.
CGCACCCCCGCCAGCGAGAACGCATTCTTCGAGGGCGGCGTCATGCACAAGCTCGGAAAACTGACCTTCACCTTCACCGACCACATGCAGAACTGGCACATCGCCGATGAGGAAGGTCGCCTTGATCTCACGATGAGACCGGTGGTTCCAAGGATATCGAAAACCGATCTCAAGCTCATTGTTTCCGATCAGAAGCAGATCTTCGGCGTCTTCTCAGGCCATGTCATCACCGATGACGGAAGACGCGTGGAGATAAATGATCTCATGGGCTTTGCCGAGGAAGTATACAACAAATGGTGAAATGCCTTGTACAACATGGTTTTTTCAATTATAGTTCCTTCTGCTAAAGAAATATATAGGAATTGAAATGTCAGAAGAATTGGAAAGCTTCAGAGCG
>JALEVV010000066.1 GCA_022788185.1 Spirochaetales bacterium
TGCATCAGGAAATACCATGATCCGTCACCGCTTGCGATGCACAGGATAGTGCTTGCGCCGTGTTCACCCTTCAGCGTGACCGCCTCGATCATGAGGGACAGCGCTGAGCTGGCCAGAAGGTACAGCGTCAGGCTTCACACCCACCTCTGTGAGACAAAGGATGAGGAGAATCAGTGCCTTGACATGTATGGCATGAGACCTCTGGAGCTTATGGAAAAATGCGGTCTCATCGGACCGGACGTATTCTATGCCCACGGAATTCACTTTTCCGACAGTGAGCTGGAAATTCTGAGGGAAACAGGCACTGCAATATCCCACTGTCCTTCAAGCAATATGAGACTCGGAAGCGGAATATGCCGTGTCAGAGAGATGCTGGATCTGGGAATCAATGTTTCCCTTGGTGTCGACGGATCGGCGAGCAATGACTCCTCGGACATGCTGGGAGAGATGAGGGCAGCCCTGATGCTGCAGAGAGTCAGGTACGGCTCGGACAGTCTCGGAGTAAGGGATGTCTTCCGTATGGCAACCGTGAACGGGGCCAGAACACTGGGATATGAGGGCTTTCTGGGAAAGATAAAGGAGGGATATGGTGCCGATCTGGCCATCTTCGACGTGAATAAGCTTCCATATGCCGGTGCCCAGAGTGATCCTGTGGCTGCACTCCTTTTCTGCGGTACCTCCCATGAGACGAAACACACGATCGTAAACGGTGAATTCACCGTCAGGAACGGTGTCCTGCTGGGCTTTGATGAGGAAGTCATCAGGGACAGGGTCAATGAGATCTCCGCATCAATGCTAGGTCTTTCCCCATGGAAGTGACGAAATGCCTGGGCAATGATTTTGTCAGTCTTAGGACTTTCTACAAGTACGTGATAGACAACACGCCTGAGATGAAAACCCATTGCCCCTGGATATATGGAAAGCATCCGACTGATGAGATGATCATGAAGTACATCGACGCTGGATGGATGTACTCGGTGAAGGAAGGTGAAAACATCCTGGCGGCTTTGGCACTTGTACCCTTCCAGGATGATGAGTACCGTGACCTTGACTGGGGCGTGGATGCTTCTGATGACGACGTGCTTGCGGTCCACATCCTGGCAGTCCATCCTGACTGTCAGGGAAGGGGAGTTGCAAAGGAAGTGATGGAAGCGGTAATAGGAATCGCCAGGGAGAGGAAGTTCAAAACAGTACGCCTTGATGCCCTTTCAACCAATACCCCAGCCCACCGGCTCTATGAGAAGTGCGGTTTCACTCCGAGAGGAAGCGCTTCATGGTATGCATCCAATACGGGTGTTACCGCCTTCAGACTTTTTGAGTATATACTTTAACCATGCGAAAGAATAACTCAATTCACTTCGGACTGCCCTGGATCGGGATTTCACTCCTGGTCGGTCTTGTAATTCCCCTCATGGTAAGATTGTTTACCGGTGTATTCCCCTGGCCCCTGTCCGTTGCAGGAGGAGCAGGGCTCGTTTCCTTTGTCTTTGCCATCGGGATGCATCGGGACAACTCTGGGAAAAAGAACCTTTCAGAGACTGTTCCTTATGACCCGGAAAGGCAGATTCCGGTGCTGAAATGCTCAATATGCACAGGGGAACGCGTCGCGGGCTTTAAGGATACTGAGACAGGTCACATCACTGAGGTTATGGTCATAAGAAGTGATGATGATCTCAGGTACTTCAGAAAGCACTATGGCATAGACACCCTGAAGGAGGAGTACTGATGCACTATTCAGTTATGACTGAGTCTGATGTAAAAACCATCGCAGGACTCTACCTGGATTATTACAACACCAATGAGAACGGGTGATGGACTTCTGAAAAGGCGAATAAGCGTATCCGTCAGATTTTGACGTACTCCCACAGGCAAGCCCCAATAAGGGAATCGGCTGCAAGGGTGAATGCTGTATTTGATTCATGGTCCGATGCTTTTGGTGCCCTGAAGGAAGACATCAGGGCACCAGACGGAAAGAATAAGGATGTTTTATAAACAAATCCTGCTTATGGTGTACTCTCTGTTTTAACCCAGTCAAAGGCTTTCTGAAGACGGTTGTCTTTACCATTCTGAAAGTCTTCTAAGTTGAAATCAACTTTAATGTCAGGAATACACCCCTTTCCTTCATGAGAGACCCCATTGATGTCAACAATCTGCGCAAACGGGGTATAGACCTGCGAAATATACTTGCCGACAGTGAACTGACCTGCATTGAGTTCAAGGAATGATGATCCGAGCGTACCCTGACCACCGAAGGTCGTTGATCCTATCTGACAGCCTTTGGGCATGCTCTTTGCGAGGAACACTGTCATTTCCGCATTGGATACACTGAAGCAATTCGTGATTACCGCAAAAGGCTTGTCATAAAGATGGGTTGCATCAGTGTCCTTATATACATCAGCCATAGTTTCCGCCTCGGGGTAGACATATACCGGAAGGAGTGCGGAGAAGTCCAGTCTGTTGTCCCCTGTCTTTGTCTTCTGATAGCCGAACAGCTGTTTTTCCTTCATGATGTCGCCGAAAAGATACTCCCTGTCAAGGTTGTATCCGCCTCCGTTACCCCTGACATCAACGATCATGCCCTTTGCATCCGGATTAGCCTTGATGTCGTGAAATGCGGAAAGATACTCATACACTCCGGCTTTTGTTGCCTCATCCTCTATATATCCCGTAATGAAAAAGTCTGAGAATGCCATGTATACGATATCTGCCGCTATATTCCCGTGTGCTTTTGAAAGTCCCGCAAAGTTTACTGAGTCGATAGATACTTGGTAATCTCCTTTTTCCTTATCATAAGTGTTGTTAAGGACTAACATCAGTGTCCAGGAAGAGAAGCACTTATTGACCTTTTTGCTCCCGATTACTTCCGATGGGTTGTAATAATTTACTATTACTCCGCTTCTTTCTACCTCTGCTCCTTCCAGATAACGGTTTGAATAGAGCAATACGGTTTTCCCTTGCGAATTTGTAAATTTGGAGTGGTTCTTAATAACGGACTTCAGACTGTTGTTTGATTCAAAAAAACTGAATCCGAAGTCATTTGTAAGGATCTGCGTTGTTTTTTCATGCATTACCTCTTCGGGAAGAAATCTTAAGATGTTTTCTATAGAGGCATTTGTCCCGTATTCAGCCTCAAATATTTCGTCATCACTCGCACCCGTTCCCTTTGCAAGCCTGACAAGGCCGGGATGAATAATGAATTTCTGGATTCCTCCGTCAAACATGTCATCCTCAAGATTCAGTGTAACACTTAGGTGTCCGTCTGAAAGACCTGTCACGATGTCATAGAAATACCGTGCAGCCTTTTCATTTTTTTCGTCATCATTTTCGTATTTTCCAAGATCCTTAAAGAGTGGGAGATAAGTTCTGTAAACATTATCCCAATCAGTTTTGTCTACATCCCAGAAGACGTAGTTTTCGTTCATGCCGTGCCAGAAGCCTGAGAAGATGCCTTCCCAGGTACCGTCATCTGAATACTCGTACGGCAGCTTCGGATTGAAGTCCCCGCTGCATGATGTGAAAAGAACCGCTATCAGGAGCAAAAGGGTTATGAGCTTTTTCATACCGCGCCTCCGATTAAGAATCTCATTCCGGCTTCAGCACGGAACGTGCTGTCATGTCTTACCACCCTGTCGATCTGGTAGTCCGATGAAAGGTCCGTAAGTGCGATATCATAGACTCCTCTCAGGAACATCACCGTTTTTGATATTTCAACTTCCACGCCTGCAGTGAAGATAAAGCCGAACTCGAACCTGTTGTCCGCTTTGGTGAAGTCATGATATCCGGATACTGTATCATCCTTTCCTTCTTCTTTCAGTCCCACGGAAGAGTTATAGGGCCTGTCAGTCCTGTAGGAGTGTGCCCAGACGCCGATGTAAGATCCTGCCGAGGCAACTGCCGACGCTGTTCCGTTAGTGATGGAAAAGCACAGTGACAGCGGGAATTCCACAAAACCGTTTGTCTGCGTCTGTGAAAACGTCATGGTTTCGGAGTCTGAACGGTATGTCTTTGACCAGGTGAAGTTTTTCTGGACATATGTAACTCCTGATTCAACGCTGAAGGAATCATTAACCTTATAGTTTACAGGGATGGAAACGGAAAATCCGTGGCCGTTCTCATATCCGGTATCGATCCTGTAGCCCTTCTGAGAAAGGACTGCATTGTTGCTGTAGCCGGAGGAAAAGCCTATGCTCCAGGTCCCGTCGGGCGATGCCCACAGAGTGAACATCAAAGTGAGAAGAAAAAGCAGGGTAATGAGTTTCTTCATTCCGGAATCTCCTGTGTACCATGTTTTGGCGGATAAATTATAATTCTTAACATATCACATTTATTATCTGTCATAATAGTCGAATTGATAAGTTATTAATTGCAAAACTCACTGTTTTTGTTGTCATATTTCGCTTTGTCATAATATAATACAGCAGACTGGGTGGAATATGAAGATACTGTACTTTGACATATGTGCGATACTCATTATGGTTGTCATGACAGCGGACCTCTTTCTCAGGAAGAACCGGGGAACCCATACGAACAGGATGCTGCTGGCACTTTATCTTAACGTGCTCATTACCACCGTCCTTGATCTCTGGTCCGAGGCATACAACATCTGGGTTCTGGCAAGTGAGACAGATTCCACTTTACGTTATATTCTGTACTATGGATATTTCCTAAGCCGGAATTTCACACCACTGCTGTACCAGCTCTATCTCTGTGCCGTTACCGATACCTGGCACATACTGCGAAAGCGAAGAAGACTTCAGGTCCTTCTCATCGTACCCTACACGGTTGTCTGTCTGCTGCTGCTCTCAAATGTCTTCTTCCACAACATCTTCTACTTTGATGAGAACCTGATTTACACCAGAAGCTATATGTTCTACAGTCTCCATGCCTGTGCAATGGTCTACCTTGCAGGCGGAATAGTTTTCCTCATCACCTACAGGAAGGTCCTTCCGAAGGATAAGCTGCTCGCGCTCATCTGCTTCTATCCCTGGAATCTATGCGCGATACTCATCCAGGCATTCATCCCAGAGTATCTGATTGAGATGTTCCTCAACACCATGTCGCTCTTCCTGATATCGAACATAGTACAGAAACAGGACGAGATGCTTAACCCGGCAGTGGGAATTGAGAGCCACATAGCTTTTTCATCCGACATGAGAAAGGCTCACTGCATCCGTAAGCCCATGCAGCTCATGATCGCCGGGGTAGTGAACCATCAGTCCCTTTATACGATCCTGGGCAACGATGCCTTCAGCCAGCTGATGAAACAGATTGCCGATAAACTCAGATCCTCCTTTGGCGGAAGGTCCGGCTCGATCGATTACTACTATCTTGAAAACGGACTCTTTGCCACCGTTACCGATTCTGCTGATCCCGTTCTCTTCAGACAGTCCGTCCGACGATTTGCCTCATGCCTGCAGGAAAGCATGAGGATGGGCAGGATGGAGGTTGAAACCGACATGTGTCTTGCCGTCTTCAGGTGTCCCGAGGACTTCACCGATTACGACAGGATGATGTCATTCGTATACAGCTTCACTTCGTTCCTCCCGGCAGGTGGAACAATTACCTTCCTTGAGGATGGCAGCGACGACGGAAAGTCAGGCTTCCTTCTCAGAAATGACATAGACAGGATAATATCCGATGCGCTGGCGGACAACAGGTTTGAGATGTACTATCAGCCGATATACTCCGTCGCTGAAAAGCGCTTCAGGTCGGCCGAGGCCCTGATCAGGCTCTATGATGATCACTATGGCTTCATATCACCGCAGCTCCTGATCGATGCGGCGGAAAGGAACGGTACCATAATCCAGATCGGTGATTTCGTGCTGGACAGCGTATGCCGGTTTACTTCCGACTGCCTCCGTTCAGGGCTTGATCTGGATTTCGTCGAACTTAATCTTTCCATGAAGCAGTGCGTGCAGGTGGACCTGAAGGACAAGGTGCTCTCCTTCCTTAACAAATACTCTCTCGCTCCCGACCGGATCAACCTGGAGATAACGGAGGGTTCCGTATCAGCCGATCAGGACATTGTGGAGGAGAACATCAGGATACTTTCTGAGTACGGGATCTCCTTCTCCCTGGATGATTACGGAACTGGTTACTCCAATCTCAGCAGGCTCATCTCGCTTCCTTTCCGCATCGTCAAGATAGACAGGAGCATGACTGAGATGGTCTTTGACGAGAGGATCCATACCGTACTGAAGCACACGATAAAACTGCTGAAGGATATTGGAATCAGTGTCGTCATCGAAGGTGTGGAGACAAAGGAAGTCTTCGATCAGTTCGTAGCCCTTGGAGCTGATTACATCCAGGGATATTACTTCTCCCGGCCGATTCCTGAAAATGATTTCGCCGAATTCATCAGGCTCCACTCCGGTACCTGACACAGTGCTGTCACATTAGGTATGGTACATTTCCCCTGAAAAGGAAAGAAATGTATGTATAATGTTTATCTTTACTAAACCGACACAATGGCTGACTGGGAAACCGGATATGTCATGGCGGAGCTGAACTCAAAGAGGTTCTTCAGAAAGAATGCCCCTGAAGTTAATGTCACTGCCGTCGGCCTTACGAAACAGCCGGTTATTACAATGGGCGGGCTGACCATAGTTCCAGACATCACTCTGAAAGAGATATCGGTATTGTCACAAAGCATCCTTCTGCTTCCGGGAGGAAACACCTGGAGTGAGGAAAAGCACGGACCCGTCGTCGATAAGGCAAAGGAGATCCTCACATCCGGTGGAACGGTGGCCGCCATCTGCGGCGCAACCCTGGCCCTTGCCTCGGCAGGACTTCTGGATGAGCGCCCTCACACCAGTAACGGTCCCGGTTTTCTCGATATGTTCTGCCCCTCCTACAGGGGAAGGAACCACTATGTTGATGAGCCTGCGGTATCGGATGGAAAACTGATCACGGCAGCAGGTACGGCTCCTCTGGAGTGGGCCCGGGAAATACTTGATGTGCTCGGTGTTTTCACGTGTGAAAAACTTCAGGCGTGGTACTCATATTTCCGCACGGGTGAGGCTGAGTACTTTCATAAGCTGATGAACGATTGCAGATGATGGGTGATGGTTGCCAAAGTAAAAGGTTGATGCTACAACTAAATTCATGAGAGAAATCACGAAGATCGCCAGGGAGGCCAATAAGCTGGTGCTTAGGACACTCCGGGCCGATGGCATCGGATCAGGGGAGATGGACATGATCCATCTTGTCCGCCATAACCCCGGGATAACCCAGAAGGAAGCCGGAGAGCGGCTCAGCATGGACAAGGGAGCCGTGGCCAGAAGGGCAAGAAGCCTTGAGGAGAAGGGGTATCTTGTCAGGAAGGTCAATCCCGATGATGCCCGCAGTCAGCTGCTCTATGCGACAGAGTCTGCAGAAGAGCTGAAGCGCACCAAGGCCGATATTGAGCAGGCCTTCTATGAGTGGCTCTTTTCCGATCTGGATCCGGATGAGAGAGAAGCCTTTCTGAAGACGCTTGAGAAGCTCTATTACAGGTCAAAGGCTGAGAGCCGCGGTGGTTTCAGGTCAGTGAAATGAAAAGAAGCAGTGATACCGTCCTGTACTGGTTCCTGAGGGAAGCCCCGATACTCCTTGCGGTGACGGTGACCGGAATCATATACAATGCAGGTCTTGCCGCAGGCCCCTGGTTCGAGGGGAAGCTTGTCCAGTGCCTGGCAGACATCGCAGGCGGTACTCAGAGTGCCGAGGACATGTTCCGTCTGGCATTCCTTTACGTGTTCACGATTATTCTTGTTCAGACCTTCAGGGCCCTGAAGCGGCTTGCAGTCAGGGTATTCGCCAACAGGATAGGAAAAGGTCTTAAAGTAAGTCTTTTCCGTACTCTCATTTCCGGCAGGACCGGGGATGGGGCGGGTGAGATGATGACCAGGATCCTATCTGATGCCGATGCCTGTGCCGAAGGCATGAGGAAGTTCACGACTGAAATCTTCGATACCGGTATTGCGCTGCTGTCATATCTCATCATGCTGTTCCTTTATGACTGGAGACTTACCCTGCTTACCGCTTTGTTTCCTCCGCTGAGCTGCATCGTGGCTGAGAAACTTAAGGTAATGGTCACTGCCACCGCCACGGATGCCAGAAGGAGCACTTCCAGTCTCAATGCCATGACCCTTGACCGGGTAACAAATGCCATCACCTACCGGATCGCGGGAGCGGAAGCGGAGCGGGACAGGGAGTATGAAAGACTCCTTGCATCCCACGAGCGTAAGGTGCGAAGGGCAAATGTCTGGGAGAACGCAATGCCGCCCCTGTACTATGTGGCAGCCCTCCTGGGAACACCCATAATAGCTTACTTCGGAAGCAGGAACATCCTTAATGCCGGATGGGCAGCCTGGGATATCGCCGCGTTCACTACCTTCTTCTCCTGCTATCTGAAGCTTGCCGTAAAGGCTTCAAAGGCCGCAAAGCTCTTCAATTCCGTTCATAAGGCAGAAGTGTCATGGAAGCGGATCAAACCCTTCCTGAAAAGCGGTGAGGAGGAAAGAAGGGAGGATGAACCCTGGGGCGCCGGGCTGCAGCTTTCGGATGTTTCAGTCTCATATCCAGGACAGGAAACCCTTATTGACCACCTGACATTCAGTGCATCACCCGGTGAGATAATCGGAGTAACCGGGAAGGTCGCCTCAGGTAAGTCAGCCCTTGGAAGGGTACTTGCCGGTGAGCTGCCGTTTTCGGGAAGCATCGGGCTTGGAAAGTTGGAATACAGGGGAGGTGAATATGTTTCAGGTGTCTCGTACATGGGACACTCTCCCGATCTTTTCTCAGCAACTGTCCGGGATAACATCGCACTGGGGGATGACGGGGATGTAATGCCTTATCTCAGGGCAGTATGCATCGATGCTGAGGTAACTCCCGATACCATGATCGGGAATGGCGGGGTGCGGCTTTCCGGCGGGCAGGCGGAGCGTATCGCACTTGCCCGGACGCTTTTTCACAGGGCACCTCTCATCATCCTGGACGATCCTTTTTCCGCCCTGGACCTGAAGACTGAGGAGGAAATTTTCAGGAACATGAGACTCCTGACTCAAAACAGCATCGTTATCCTCATCTCCCACCGTCTTACCCTTTTTCCTGAGACGGACAGAGTGGTGTTCATCTCTGACGGCAGGGCCGTGGTTGCCGACCACGGAACCCTGATGAGGGTAAACCCTGATTACAGGGCCCTCCTGGAGGCCCGGGAGGAGGGAAGATGAGTGTTGCGAAGATAATTATCCAAACCCTCAGGAGGAATATCATCCTGACATCAGGAATGGCCGCTGTCATCACAGCCGCAATAGTCACCTCACTGCTTCCGCCCCTGATCCTGGAGCGAATGATAAACCTGCTCGCTGACGGAACAGGTCTGTCACTTCTGACGGTGTTTTCCTACTTCCTTACGGCGGCTCTTTCCGGAATCCTTGATGCCTTCAAGGAGGTACTCATAAACGCATTCGGTCAGAAGATGACCCACGCTGTCAGGACGGGAATGACGGATAAGCTGAGGCGGCTTCCCGCCTCATACTTCACCGATAATGATCCCGGGGCAACTGCCAGCCGGATAGTGGGTGATGTGAGTACGGTGGACGGACTATTCACGTCGGGAATAATCAGCATGGCTGCTGATCTTTGCCGCGTGATTTCCATCCTATATGTGGTCCTTTCCAGAAATGCTGGCCTTTTTGTCCTGCTTACTGCCGTGCTTCCGTTCATCTTCCTCTTCACCCGCCGCGTGCAGAAGAGGATGCTTTCCTCCCAGCTTGCCAACAGGGAGGCAGCCTCCGAGGTCAATCAGGAGATACCTGAGACCATTGCCTGCTTAAGGACCGTGAGGATACTCCATGGGGAAGCCTTCATGGAGAAACGCTACGGCACATCCATTGAGAAAAGCTTTCAGGCCCAGCGTAAGACGAACTTCTATGATGCGGTGTACTCACCTGTTATAGTGAGTGTAAGTGCCCTCATTACAGGTATTATCATGGCAGCATCGGCAGCAAATGAGTTTTTTTCAATGAGTGCGGGGACTGCCGCCGCCATGATAGCCTATGTATCGGGCTTCTTCGGACCGATTGACAGCATCGGCATGGAAATCCAGAACGTCCAGGCAGCCGTTGCGGGCGTAAAGAGGATAAATGCATTTCTCAGTGAACCTGAAATGGATGTTCCCGATGATAATCCCGTTCCCGTAACCGCTGCAGCAGAGCTTTCCCATGTCACCTTCAGCTACACAGGTGAGGAAAGGGAAGTTCTGCATGACCTGTCCTTCTCCGTCATGGAAGGGGAGAGGATAACGCTTGCGGGACGCACCGGGGCCGGTAAGAGCACGCTGGTAAAGCTCATTGCAGGGCTTTACTCTCCCTCATCGGGGAATATAACGGTATTCGGAAGGAACCCTGTCTCACTGCACGACAGTGAGAGGAGGAGCACGATAGGGTATGTGGAACAGTCGTTTCACCTCATTCCCGGAAGCGTTGGGGAGCAGGTATCGCTTCATGACCCTGAGGTGAGTTATGATGAGATCAGGAGGGCCCTGGAAACGGTGGGCCTGCTGGAGACTGTGGACAGCCTTCCCCAGGGTATGGATACTCCGTGCACCGGGGATCTTTTCTCCCAGGGACATTTCCAGCTCCTGTCCATAGCAAGGGCAACGGTGAAGAACCCGAAGCTCCTGCTTCTCGATGAGATCACAGCAAACCTGGACTACGGGACTGAAGCCCAGGTGATAAAGGCCCTCAATGAGGCCTCGGGAAACCGTACCGTGATATCTGTCTCCCATCGTCTTGCCGGTACACGTACCGTTTATGTGTGACAGAAAGGCGGTTTGTCATTATATTTGGTTAAAGGAGATTTTGTTATGATCAGAAAGATAATCAGGATTGATGAGGAAAAGTGCACAGGCTGTGCCCTCTGTGCCACTGCATGTCATGAGGGTGCCATCGGCATGGTGAACGGTAAGGCAAAGCTGCTCCGAGAGAACTACTGTGACGGTTTCGGCGACTGTCTTCCGGCATGTCCTGCAGGTGCCATCTCCTTTGAGGAGAGGGAAGCTCCTGCCTACGATGAGAATGCGGTTCTGAAGTCCAAAACCTCAGTGGGAAGGCTCTCCCAGTGGCCTGTCCAGATCAAGCTGGTTCCGGTAACCGCTCCGTTCTTCAAAGATGCCGACCTCCTGATAGCGGCAACGTGTTCTGCATTTGCTTATGGTGCCTTCCACGAGCATTTCATCAAAGGTCGTGTCACGCTTGTGGGATGTCCCAAGCTCGACGGTGTCGATTACGCTGACAAGCTGTCTCAGATCTTTGCCGCAAATGACATAAAGAGCATAAGGCTTGCAAGAATGCAGGTTCCCTGCTGCGGCGGGCTTGAGAGTGCCGTTAAGAGGGCAGTTGCCGCATCGGGTAAGGATATTCCCGTGAGCGTGTCAATCATCTCCTCCGACGGAAGGATCCTGAACTGATGAACGGTGAAGTTTTAAGCGCCCTTGTCGCCCTGGCAAGGGCTGCGGAGGGCAATGAGTGGAACATCACTGCTGATACCAGGGGACTCATCACTGAAGCGATAAATGATGACGGTGGAAATACCGAAAGCCTTCTTAAGAGGATTGAGGATGAGAGGAAACGTCTCGTTCCCGACTGTTTCCACTGTGCCTCTCCCTGCGGCAGGACAGCACCATACGACCTTGAAGGTTTCATCAATGCCGATGAGGAAACTAAAAAGGCAAAGCAAATTCTGCTTTCAAGCTTAAAAGAGGTTTCCGGAAAGGGTGATGATCTTATCTTCCGTGTACTCTATGCCATAGGCCGCGATGACTGGAGTGCGGAGGAGCTGCTTCAGGTACTGAAATAAACTTATTCCATCAGATATTTCTGCCCATCACTGTGAACTGATGGGCATTTCACTCTATAGGGAAACGGAGGGTGAAAATGTCGATGATAACTGAGATCATGAGAAAGGAATCAGAGTGCAGGAAAGTGATAAGGAAGAAGTATCCCGGTCTTCCTTCTTATGACTGTCCGAACCTGGATGTGTACATGATTATAGCATACGGACATGCAGGAAAATCCTATCCTGAAGAAACATTAAGCACTGCCGAAGAACTTGAAAATCTCTTCAGCCTTAATTCAAGGCTGTCCTCCCTTATCGGAAGACCTCTTGACTGGATTCATGATGCTGATGAAGCGGAATACTATCTGAGTCATACGGAAGAGTATGAAAATCTCTTAGCCATATACGAAAGTGAATTACACTCATTCAGATACATCGTGTCAGAGCTGGAAAAAAGAAATGTCCTTGCCGTTCATCCACAGGAGGATGGTATCCTAGTATTTGACTGCATGAGAGAAGAACTGGACCTATCGGATAAATGGTCCCCATCCATCAGGAAAATCAGTTACGCCATCGCTATTAAGCCATGTAACATGGATGCTTTTCTGAATAAACTCAGAGTATATGAGCTGTTTAGTTGAATCAGAATCATTATTCCATAACATAGAAACAGAGACATCGAATCTCGTTGTCCTTCGTGTTTGGCTAATTGTATATGTAAATCATTGTTGTAGCGCAAAGAGTGTCTGGTATAATTCCAACAAGGGGTTGAGATATGAGTGAATTCACAAAGGGAATATTTGAAATAAAAAAATCAAGATCGTACTGTGAATACGTAAAATACCATTCGAACAATTTACTTGATATAACCAAGGTTTCAAGACAGGAACATATGCACAGCAATTTCATAGCGTGGCTTCTTAACCCAACTGAATCACACTTTCTACATACGTATCCTCTTGAGAAATTTCTGCTTAATCTTGAATTTCTGAAAGATAAGGAATGTAATGCTGAATCAAGATTGGACAAAAAAATAATCTGGAAATTCTATGAGCAGGGTTTTGTCGATACTGCGCAGGTGCGCAGAGAATACCATTATATAGATATTCATATACTGGTAAGGACAAAGGAAAAAATACTTCCTGTGATAATTGAAAATAAAGTTAAGTCACACGAGACAGGAGAACAAACTGACGAATATTTCAATTATTGTGAAAAAGTATATCAAGATAGAGATTATTATTATGAACCAATTTATGTGTATTTGGTACCTGAGTTCAATAAAAATAAAAAGCCCACAAACAAGAATTTCCTTATAATGTCGTATCAGGAATTGGTTGAGAATGTTATTGAACCTTCAATGGCTATGTGCAAAGAGGAAGTTTCAAAAAACAATATGAGACTTTATCTTCAGTGTTTATCATACCAGGATGATGATAAAGGAGGAACAGCTATGGCAATTAGCAATGAAGAAAGGAAGATACTCAGTGACTTCATCGAAGAAAACAGGAATCTTCTTATTTCTGTGTTGAATGAACTTTCCAGTGATGTGGATGAAAGTGTTATTACCAAAATGACCGGAGCAGTAAGAGATTATAGCAAATACTTGTTTAATGGCGTTGAATATTCAAAAAGCAGACTTGTCCTTGCTGTAGTAAAACAATATGTCAATGATCTTAAGCCTGTGGACTATAATTCTCTATTAGAAGTTTTTCCTGATTCTTTGCAAGGAACAAATAGAGGCGTAGTAAGATTAGCAGATGATGTTAGAAAAACAGATAAAGGTAATGGTGGTAAAAAGAGATATTTTGTTGAAGATGGAGATATTATTAGGCTGCCTTCTGGACAAAATGTATTGGTGTGTAATCAGTGGGGAATCGACAATATCTCTTCTTTCATTGAACATGTCAGTAAAAGGTTAAACTATAGAATACAAAAGATATAACACAACGGTGGGCAACATGAGCAGACAGCCTTTTGCTCATGTTTTAAAAGAGGTTTGAATAGTAAAAGTGGCTTTGTCCGCACCTTCCTCTCTTTAGGCAGGAATTACTTGTTTCCCCCTTCATGTGTGCCTGAACATATCAGATTCCTCGAACTTCCGGCAGTAAAAACACTTACTGCCGTTTTATCCTATTGCCCGGAAAATACAACTTGCCTGTATATCACTGATATCATGACATCCGTCTCAGGAGGGCTCCCTAAGCCCTTGTTAACACAGGTGATCAATCGAAGTATTTCTTTAAGTCCTCATCTTTTATCTCACCGGGCCTGACATCCCTCACGTTTACTTCCTTTATCTCGATGCTGTTTATATCGAAAGCGACCTGGAAGACTTTTTCCAAAGTGGGGCTTATGAAACTCAGGGCACATTCGACCGGATATGCTTCATAGAAATTTGCCATTAAGGAATCAATAAGATGTCTCATGTCTTCCGGATTGTAGGACTCTCCCCGTTTTCCCCATTAATCTACACTTTCTTCCAGCTCGTAGCAGATTCTGTCTTCAAATCCGACAGAATCCAGCTCCTTGGAATCATCCCGCTCCATAATGCCTGTCATAACTTCATAACTTTTGATTTCAGATCTTTTCATTAAAATCCTCCTTATGGGTATCTGAAATTCTATAGGGTGAAAACATGTGTGAACCACAGCAGAGCATGTGCGTGATGAACTTTTTGTCAGATTCCCATTATCACACTATAGGACAGTATGGGAGGAAAACGATGAGAAGCTATGAGGAAATAAAGGCTTCAGGGCCCTGGGATGGGCTTTCGGATGATGAGGAGATCATGTTTTCAGTCATGAAGGGTGCAGAGGAAATAATTGCCGGGGGAGAGGAGCTGACACTCATCACGATGTACGATCTCTGTGATGACGTGATGGAGGAGTACGATGCATGCTTCACTGAGTCAGGGGTGTATTCCGCAGGAGGAGATAACTGGTTCTCAAAGTGCATTTACGAGAACAGGGACAAGGGTATCAGGTATGAGATAACCATCATGCCTGACGGATACACGGTAACTGATGTGAACGTCTCGCTGATGTATACGGAAATGAGTGATGAATAAGGGCTGCCGGAGGGCAGTCCTCTTTGTGTCTACCCGCATCCTCACAAACTTAAACAGGCATGGTAATTATCTTACAAAACACCGAAAAAAATCTTTGCAAAACGCTGAAAAAAATCTTTGCAAAACGCTGAAAAAAATACAATTATTTCATTGTATGAAAGAGTATAAATCAAGAGTAGTAGATATAGTTCTGGCAAGGAAACTTGAAGCCAAAGGTGCTGTTCTTATAAAAGGGCCAAAGTGGTGTGGGAAAACCACTTCCGCATTACAGCAGGCGAAAAGCATTCTGAGAATGGATAATCCCCTGGAAAAGGATCAAAACCTGTATCTTTCAAAGCTGAATCCTCAAAGACTGCTTAACGGTAACACTCCACGGCTGATAGATGAGTGGCAGATAGCTCCGACACTCTGGGATACTATACGATTTGAAGTTGATCAGAGAGGAGAGAAGGGGCAGTTCATACTGACAGGTTCAGCAGTACCTCCTGATACGAAAGAGATCACACATTCAGGTACAGGACGTTTCTCATGGATTACGATGAGACCAATGAGCCTGTATGAGTCAGGTGAATCCAGCGGTGAAGTCAGTTTGAAAGATTTATTTGATGGTAAACTGGAAGTTGATGGAGAAAACACACTTGATATTGATGGACTTGCTTTCCTTGTCTGCAGGGGAGGATGGCCACAGTCCGTCGGATTGAAAACCTGTGCCGCACTTCAGCAGGCTTTGGATTATTATGATGCAGTTGTTAAATCAGATATCAGCAGGGTTGATGGTGTGGCCCGGAATCCTGAACGGGTAAAAAGGATAATGAGATCATATGCCAGAAATCAGGGAAGTCAGGCTGCCTATACGGTCATTGCAAGAGATATTTCTGATAACGGAGTAATGAGTGTCAATGAAGACACTGTGCTTTCTTACACTGAAGCTCTGAGAAAAATATTTGTCATTGAGGATATGCCCGCATGGAATCCCAAGCTGAGGTCAAAGTCAGTAATCAGGACAACCGATACCAGATATTATGTAGATCCTTCAATTGCTACTGCCAGTCTCGGTATCGGACCTGACGACTTAATAAATGATCTGAGAACGTTCTGACTGTTCTTTGAAACTCTCTGCGTAAGGGATTTAAGGGTCTTTGCGGATAGCCTGGATGGTACTGTATATCACTACAGGGACAACACTAACCTTGAATGTGATACCGTTATCCATTTGAGAAATGGCTCCTATGGACTGATAGAAATCAAGCTGGGCGGAGAGGATCTGATCAGTGAAGGGGCAGCAAATCTGCTGAAACTGAAAGATAAGATTGATGTTTCAAGAATGAAAGCACCATCCTTTCTGATGGTACTTGTCGGAGTAGGCAGGTATGCATACAGAAGGGAAGACGGGGTTCTTGTCGTGCCTATAGGTTGCCTGAAAAACTGACTTCATCTTTCGCCTGAATCATTCCGGAACAGTAATAATGAAATCCTTGATATCCGGAGCGGTATCAAGACTCCAGTCCCTGTATCGAAGTAAACCCCGTCTTTTCAAATCGTGATCTGTATTCCTGTAATTACTGTGGTAAATGAATGTGAGCATGAAATACCACAATCTGAGTTTTTAAGCTAAACATTTTTATCATGGTTGTTTCCAACCATCTTTAGTTCGCACCAATTTCCGGATTCTGTCATTCTGCAGTATGGAGGTTGTATTTTTTTTCATCTTTATCATGCTTCCTTTTTCCGGATCTCTTTATATTAATAGCATGCGGAGAAAATTTAATTGTTTAGTTTAAATAAAACAATTATTTTTCTTGACAATTGCGGTGATGTGTTTTAGGTTTAAATTGTATAAAACATATTGGAGGAGATTATATGTTTTATGGTATTTGTGTTTAATGGTTTTACCTCCGGCTTCCTGAAAGCCTGAGTTTCCCTGAAAAGAAAAATGATATGTCCTGACATCCTTTCTGATGAGGAAGGATGTGGGATTTCGCTCTTGAAACAACGACAGAAAAACTGGCGTGAGGCTGCTGTCGTCTCCTGAGGAGGATGAAAATGGATAGGTATGAACTTGACAGACTGGCAACGATGACAAAAAAGGATAAGAGCTTTTTTCCCCTGCTGATGGAAAACTCAAAATCCATAGTGGAACTTACGGTGTCCAGGTATGCCCAGGATGCAAACATGTCATATAAGGACGATTACACGTCGGAAGCTTACTTCGCTCTGTTCAGATGTCTTGAGACTTATGATGCATCCTGCGGAGCATTTGCATCCTATGCATCCTATGCGGCAAAGCAGGGAATTCTTGACTACATGAGAAACAGTCAGAGTATGATAAGTGTCGGCAGCACCAAGCTTAACGAGATTAAGAAGGTTGAGGAGGCCATTTCCACGATCAGGGAAAGCGGACTTGAGCTGAATAATGACAATCTCAGGAAGTTTTCCGGAATAAGCTCTGAGAAGACTCTCCGTACTGTGCTCTGGGCCAGAACGGTAAAGGATTGTTTGTCACTGAATGCACCGGTAGGTGATGATGGAAAGCAGGAACTGATGGATATTGTTCCCATGGATTGCTACAGCGTTGAAGATGAGGTTTTTGAGAGCGAGGAGCTGAGAATGCTTGAAGAAAGTATCTTCAGTCTTTCCAGAGATGACAGGTTCATTATCATCAGTTCATACGGCCTTTACGGACATGATGTGCTCACGAACAGGGAAATCGCATCAAGGCTCGGTATTTCGGAAAACACGGTTGTTAACAGGAAGAAGTCCATTCAGGCTCGTCTTCGTGAAAGGATGGAATCATGGGCTTCCTGAAGCTCATGATTAGTCCTAATAAAACAACTGTTTCCCATATGGTGTCTATCATGGTATGATAATGGATGTTTTCAGGAGAAAGACTATTGAAACTCAGTGATATTGCCGGTGAAATCTACACGGGGGTGCTTACACGCCGTGTCGTATTTGAGGAGGGGGAGCTTGCAGCCATGAGTGAGGCTGAGACAGCAACACTTGAAAGTGCCCGTATTCTTATGCCCAAAGCCATAGCGGATGGCGTTATTGATCACAGCCAGCTTCAGGAAGTGAAGCTGAAGAAGGAAGTGAAGGAAAAATTCCGCACTCACCTTGGCGATGTGATCATGAAGCTTTCCTCGCCATACGACTGCTGTGTCATTGAGAAAGAGGAAGATGAGAACCTGATAGTTCCATCCTTCTGCCTTCGCATAGGTTCGATAGATGAAGCGTACGATCCTTACTTCATAATGGCTTTCCTTACCTCCGCATCCGCCTGGAAACAGATAGAAAAGACAATGATGGGAAGGGCTCTGTCGATTATCAGCAATGAGAGCGTGTCTGAACTTATGTTTCCTGACATGACTCCCGAACAAAGGCATGAAGCAGGGTACAGATATGAGAGAACACTTGAGTTCAGAAGAACAGCGGATCGGATCATCAGGCTTGAGAAGGAAAGAAATGATTCATTATTCCTTTCAATGGAGGTAAATGATGAAGCGAAGCTATGACAGCCTTAAAATGAGTTATAACGGACCTCGTTCCGATGCGGAAAAAAATAAAAGGGAAATACTCAGACACTGTATGGAAACCTCATTGGGTGAGTTTGACCCGGGTGAAATGACTTTGATCTATCTTTTCCTGCTTTTTCTTACTGCCGCCGAAGACGGAATTGATATGACTTCCGGTCTCAGTTTTGAGGAAATGACCGAGCTTGCGTACCGTGCCAGGTGGATGGAAAAGGAAGCTCATATGGAGGGTGATGAGGTTTTCCGCTTCATCTGTTCCATACGTGACAGGGAGTTCCGGAGCACACGGGAAGCAGTGAAAAGGGGCTTTGATGACAATGTGAATCCTTTCTTCATCCGGAAAGGGAAGCAGCTCACCTCAGAAGAAATAGCTGAAACAGTTAATTCCTGTTTGTCATCAACAAGAGTGACCCGGTTTAATGAATGGCAGGTTGCCATGGCTGAAAACCTGCTTTCCATTACCGACGGTGACCGGATACTGATTGAAACTGAAGACATGCCAGGAGCCTTCATGAGCATTGGAGAGGGCTACGACCGTAATGTAATCATTGCAGTTACGGATTCAGTTCAGAGAGTGCTGACCAAGATGGTCTTTTTCATGCTTATCCCCAAGGCCGAGCAGGGCAGGTATACAATAACAGCCAGGCCTGAGAACAATGAGGAGTACCGTGGCCTTGGATATAATAAAAGCCTGGTCCTTTTCCCCGGAGTTTTCTTACCCCTCCGTGAAAGAGCTGAGCTTGAAGAGGATATCGGAAAAGGCGTGACCATGCTGTTTGTCGTAAGTGACCGGTTTCTCAGTATCAGGAATGGGAGGAACTATGAAAACCGAAGAACTCTTATGGAACTTGGAAGTGATGTTTCCGTTCTTTCATTCGGTACGAAAAGCCGTATTGCGCCTTCAATGATACTGCTGTCTCCGAAGAGTGCTGACTCTTTCGTTTCAATGCTCAGTGTGAGATTCTGTGATGAGATCCTTAATGATGAGTCATGTCATCAGATAGCATCAGCCCTGAAAGGTTGTGAGGAAAACGGGTTTTCCCCTTCAGTAAAAAAAGTGTCACGTGAGGAAGTATCCTCACATGACTATATGCTTATCCCTGAATATTACAGCCAGCCAGTGAGCAGTGAGTTCAGGAATCTTTATGAAATTGACAAAGAACTGGATAGAGAGTACTGGAAAATGAGAAAACTCTGTTCCTTCTTTTCCGGACGGTCATATTGAGCTGATGCACCGGATCATAACATCGGCAATGACTGCGTTACCTTCATCATTAAAGTGAAGACCATCCACTGTATATTTCTCCCTGTCTTCAGGTTTCTTGGGATCAATTCCAAGTTCTTCAAACATGTCAAAGACATAAAAGCCGTTCTGTGGAGCAATTGTCTTAATCGCTTGCGAGAATTCTGAGAGGAAGTGCTCTTCCCTGACAAGACCTTCAGGTCTGATCTGGGAAAAACCATCATCACAGAAACAGTGGGCAGGTGTGAAGAAGACAGGTAATGCATTGGGATAGAGCTCCCTTATTGTACGTGTCAGGTAGTCGACACTGCCGCAGAAGGTATCCCGTCCTTTGTCACCGGGCTTTCCGAGAGGCGCATCGCCATGGAGATAGTCATTGACTCCGCCGAAGACTATTATCACATCGGCATCCCTGTTCATATCATGGCATCGTCCGCAGAAATTCATGTCGTGACGTGCCTTCTCACTTGGCTGGGTTTTGTGTGCGATTCTGGTGCCACCTATCCCATAGTTGTTCACCTTCCTGCATCCGCACTTTTTCCCGATGATACTGTCAAACCTGAAGCAACTGACATCCGAAACACCAACACCCTCGGTGATGCTGTCACCGAGGAAGTTAACTGTCTTATCCCTTAGATCCATAGTAGTCCTCCACTTGATGATAAGATAAAGCGGGGTCACATTTCAAATCCTCAAGCGTGCCTTATCGTAATGGTGTGTGCATCGGGATGACAGTAATCAAATCCCGTAATCCTGAAGGCAGTCTTCAGGCTTTCATCGCTGAAGCATGACTCCAGTACTATTTCCTTCTCTGTGCTGATTTCAAGATCAGCTCCGTTGAAAGAAGCAAGGAACCTGAAGAAGTGGAAGTTGAAGAGCCTGTGCTCAAAGGTCAGTTCAATCCTGTCATCGGAAAGAGCTGACAGCGAAACAAGCGGTAGTGCATACTCGGCATCTTCCCAGGATGAATATGAGCTGTTCTCCTTCGCAAAGCAGGTATATAGCTCGGGGTACTCCTTTACGCATGATTCCTTCCAGGGTGCAAATGCCTCATAAAGGTCCGCAAGTCTGTAATTGCCGGTCAGGTTTTCAAGTTTTCTGACTAGGTCCGTGAATGTGCTGTCTTTTCTGGTCATGATAATTTTATCCATACAAATCTCCTACACATACATATAGTGTTAAATCCGCGGTTAAACACATCATTCTTCCACAGGATGAATCGTGACTTCAAATACTTCAAATGTGTCTGCGTAGAACAAAACCTCAAAACAGTAGCCTTCGCTGTTCTCATAGGCTGCATCTCCTATGCCGAATCCACAGCCTCCTTGAGTGTATACAGCACCATGCAGCTCTTTCATGTATATGTCAAAGGAGGTACAGAACGACGCATAGTCGAGTTCTGTGACGGAAAGTATTATTTCCCTGATGACTTCGGCATCCCGTATGATGACATGGTTCAGACACTCAGGATGGTGACCTTCTGCTTCCTTCTTCATGATTTCTGCAAGCGAACTTCTATCTTCGTTGTTTATTAGCTCTTCTGAAAACGGGTATTTCATTTCAGCCTCCTTCCTGATTATAGTGTGAAAAAGTATGGATAATCAGTCAGAGGGGGCTGTGGGTGGTGATTCAGCTGTCAGAATCGTACGGCCATCTTTCCATCAGATCCTCAGGGTGGCAGTACATTGCCTTTGAAAGTCGGTACAGCGTATCAAAGGACGCTTTGTTGATATTCCTGTTCCGCTCCTCGTACATCTGTATGGAACGCAGTGATACTCCTGATCTATTTGAAAGCTCCTCCTGCGTAATATTAATGCACATGCGTGCCCGCTTGAGTTCTGTCTCCCTGAATGTTTCCCTGAACCGCTCTTCCGCGATATCCATGAATTTGGAAATATCAGCTTCGTGAAGAGTCGTGTACATCTTCTCGAAGTCACTGTATGGGATGGACGTGAACAGTTCACGAAAAGACCTGTCAGTGTACCACTGACAGTATGCGGCGGTCCATCCTATCCAGTGTTCCTTTGTTCTGAAGAATCTGCATTCAGGCTTGATTTCAGGTGCCCTGCCTGTGGTTTCCTCAATTACGTCGACGAGTATTTCAATACCACTTTTTCCAAGAGCATAGCGTGATTCACCTCTTTCGAGGCTCCTGCATACCTGGCTCCTGCAGAAGAGCTCCGTGAACTCCTCGCCGGGTATTAAACAGACGTTGATGGCATAGTCGAACGCAATGCCAAGCCGTGTCTGGACTTTATTCACATATATTTCGTGGTATGCGTGGATCGTCATTACCTATTTTCCCTCTCATAATATCCCTGATATACAGCCCGTCACTTTCTTCAGAAAGCATATTTAGATATGAATCAGAAGCCTCTTTCTCCCTTGTTTCGCGGTTTTTGAAATAAATGTCGGCAGGAGCATTGATGCATCCGTCATAACAGATGGAGGCAAAAGCAGCCTTCGATTTGATGACTATCTGTTCTCCAAGCTTGCCGAGTCTCATTGCCGATGCAAGCTGTTCGATGGAAATGGTGTTGCTGAGAAAAGCCGCGGCGAAATCATAATATGAATCATCCGCTCTGTACCCAGTTACAATGTCATAAGCATTTACGTTCACCGAAAAGTTTCTTATCAGATAATTTCTCGCCTGACTCTCTACAGGAGTGGACGGTGTAAAGAGGCGATGTTCGATAAGCACGGCTATCCAGTTCAGCACTGTGTATTCCGGGCTGTTCAGGTTAAGTATCCTGAGGTATTCGGCATCGACAAGATATCTGTTTGCATAGCCATCCCTGCCTGCAGAGGTTGCCCATTCCTTTGCAAGCTCTTCACTTTCCGTGCAATAAAATCCCTGTCCGAAATCATTGTTCTTTTTTCCAAGTCCGAACCTGGGTGTTTCGATTATCTCTTGAGAGCCATGGTAAAGAGTTATGATTTTGTTAATGCCCTGTCTTATCATAACAATATACTATCACCAGAGTGATAGTTAAATCAAATACAATTTCTATCACTGCAGTGATATTACTGTTGATATGAATTTCAGACGTTTCCTTAGCTTATTTCCCAAAGCAGTTCATGACAAATGCTGTCAGGTCAGATCCTGCCATGCCTTTACTTCATCCTTCAGCCAGGAAATGACAGCCTCAAGGCCTTCTCCTGTCTTTGCGGAGACGGGGAAGATCTTAAGACTGGGGTTCCTCATGAGGGCTGCTTCCTTCACCTTTTCAAGGTCGAAGTCGAAGTAGGGCATGGTGTCGATCTTGTTGATGATGAGTGCGTTTGCTACCTGGAACATCAGAGGGTACTTAAGGGGCTTGTCATGGCCTTCCGGTACTGAGAGTATTACCAGGTTCTTCACTGCCCCTGTGTCGAACTCTGCAGGGCATACGAGGTTGCCGACGTTT
The DNA here is from genome assembly GCA_022788185.1 of Spirochaetales bacterium. Lineage (GTDB taxonomy): Bacteria > Spirochaetota > Spirochaetia > Sphaerochaetales > Sphaerochaetaceae > Bullifex. Next base: position 23,071 of record JALEVV010000066.1, read on the forward strand.
TCAAGAACCACGAGATCAAGGCCGTCGCATCCCAGTTCGGTAAGGCCCTGTCTGGTCATTGAGGCATCGAGATGGCACATGCCACCCGTATGGAGCTGGATTGACTTTATCCCGATGTCCGAGATTGCCTTGGCATCCACATCGCCGTCGATGTCAGCTTCCATCACCCCTATTTTAAGCTCCTTCGCAAGGCTTGGAAGGATACCCTTGAGAAGGGTGGTCTTGCCGCTTCCGGGGGAGGACATGAGGTTTAAAAGGAAGGTCTTCTTCTCCTTCAGCTCATTTCTCAGTTTTGCCGCATCCCTGTCGTTGTCGGCAAATACGCTCTGCTTTACTTCAATTATCCTTATCTTATCACTCATCGACTGCTACCATTTCCTTTATCATTATTTCATTGCCTTCAAGAAGGTATGTGTGCTCACTGCCGCAGTGAGGGCATACCTTTCCGTGCTCGACCGTGGGATACTTTTCCCCGCAGTCCTCACAGTAGGTCACCGCCTTTATGATCTCGATCTTTATTGCCGCATCCTTAAAGACGGTTTCCTTCTTTACGGCCCACTTCCAGCAGTCCTCAAACAGGTAGGGGATCACGGTGGAAACCTCACCGAGCATTACGGTGACGGAGTTCACCCGTTTCACCTGGTTTTCCTCCGCAATCCTCTTCACCTGATCGAGGCAGTGGAATACCACCCCGAGTTCATGCATCTCCCTTGTCCTTTCCTGAGAACAGGATCTTCACGCCTCTCTTTGCGGCATAGGGGATGATATGGCTGAATTTGTCTTCGGCCACGACCATCTTTGTTGCCTCCGGATGGTCACGCTTCAGGTAAATCGCATCGAAGGCACACTTTGTCGTACAGATTCCGCAGCCTATGCACTTGTTCGGGTCGGCAATTGTGACGCCGCAGCCGAGACATCTGGATGTTTCAGTCTTCACCTGCTCTTCAGTCAGGATGCCTGTGCTTTCAGTGAATGCACCTGTGTACTTCTCATCGGGCTCCTGACGTCCTGCAGTGTCGTAGGAAATGAGTGAGATGTCATCCTTGTCCAGTTCGATGAACTCCCTTCTGTTCCTGCCGATAGTCATGTGGCCGTTCTGCACATGGCGGTGGAGGGACTCGGCTGCCTCATGGCCCTGGGCTATCGCATCGATGGCGAACTTCGGACCTGTGAGCACGTCGCCGCCGATGAAGATGTCGGGAACCGCACTCTGGTATGTGAGCTTTTCTGCCCTGGGGTATGAACCATGGTGGAATTCAAGGGCTTCGCCTTTGAAGAGGTCTCCGGCATCAACGCTCTGTCCGATTGCATAGATGACCATTGAGGCATCGGCTGAGAAGGTCTCCCTTTCATCAAAGACAGGTGAGAACTTACCGTTTTCATCAAATACGCGGGTACACTTCCTGAAGACGACTGACTTCACCCGGCCATCCTCTGCCACTATCTCCTTAGGTCCCCAGCCCGGTGTGATGATGACACCATCCTCGCGGGCTTCCCTTATTTCATTCTTCGAGGCAGGCATAATGTCCTCGCTCTCGAGGGACACCATGGTGACGCTCTCGGCTCCGCTTCGCTTTGCGACCCTTGCCGCGTCGATGGCGACGTTGCCGCCTCCGATGACGATGCATGAGCCTGTAAGCTTGACGCTGCCTGTATTGGCCTTCCTCAGGAACTCGACTGCCGTTGATGTGCCCTCCGCCTTCTCGTTCTCAAGACCGGGATATTTTCCGCCCTGGCATCCGATGGCGATGTAGAAGGCCTTATAGCCTTCCTCCCTGAGCTGGCTTATGGTCACATCCTTGCCGACCTCGACGCCGCACTTTATCTCAACCCCGATTTCCCTCATGATGTCTATTTCGGCATCGATGACATTCTTTTCCAGTTTGTAGGAAGGGATTCCGTAGCGGAGCATTCCGCCGGGCTCTGCATTCTTCTCGAACACGGTGGGATAATATCCCATCTGGGCAAGGTAGTAGGCACAGGAAAGACCTGCGGGACCTGCTCCTATGATCGCAATCTTTTCCTTCCATCTGCCTTTGTTAGATGCGATCACGATCTCGGGCACATAGCGGTGTTCCGCTTCCAGATCCTTCTGGGCTATGAATTTCTTCACTTCGTCGATCGATACTGCCCTGTCGATGGTGCCTCTCGTGCATGCATCCTCACATCGCTTGTTGCACACCCTTCCGCACACTGCGGGGAAGGGGTTTTCCTTCTTTATGAGTGCAAGGGCATCCCGGTATTTACCCTGAGCTGCCTTCTTTAAGTATCCCTGGACCGCAATGTGTGCGGGACATGCCGTCTTACAGGGGGCCGTACCGGTCGTATGACAGTTTATGCGGTTTTTGTCCCTGTAATCCTCAGTCCACATGTCGCGGGACCACTTCCTTTTATCGGGAAGGGGCTGCTTCGGATACTTCACCTCGCTTCCGTCCTTTCTGCAGAGCTTCTGTCCGAGCTTCAGGGCTCCTGCGGGACAGTATTCAACGCACTGGCCGCAGGCAACGCAGTTTTCCTTCTTTACGTGTGCCCGGTAAGCCGATGCCGACATATTGGGTGTGTTGAAGAGTTGGGAGGTTCTCAGGGCATTGCAGATCTTCACGTTGCAGTTGCAGATTGCAAAGATCTTGTTCTCACCGTCGATGTTCGTGACCTGATGGACGAAGCCGTTGTCCTCGGCCCTTTTCAGGATTTCCATCGCCTCATCATAGGTGATGTCACGGCCCCTTCCGGTCTCACGGCAGTAATCGGCCATGTCACCGACGCCTATGCACCAGTCCTGATAGTCATCGGCACACCCTTCATCCAGTTTCTTCCTGCCGTAGCGGCATGAACAGATCGAGGCTCCGATGTGGCCCTCGTATTTCTTAAGCCAGTAGGAGATGTGCTCCAGGTCCATGGTCCCGTTCTCCATCTCAATCGCCTTTTCGACGGGAATGACGTGCATGCCTATTCCACCGCCTCCGGGAGGAACCATCTGCGTGATCCCGGCAAGCGGAAGGTAAGTCATGCGCTCGAAGAACATGGCAAGCTCCGGGTGCCGGTCCATGAGGGCCGTGTTCATGTTGGTATACTCGGCTGAGCCCGGTACGAAGAGGGGAATCCAGTAGTGTCTGTCTTCCTTATTGTAAGTGGTGCCGGGAACGGGTCCGTCCTTGGTGTACCTGTCACCATAGTCATATTCAAGCATCCCGAAGAAGGAAAGGCGGTCAAGCAGTGCCTCTGCCTTCTCATCACTCATGCCCAGCTTCCTGCACATGTCCATCATCACGGAATACTGATACTTCTTCCTGACCTTCATCTTCAGCAGCAGGTCGAGGGCGTTGTCGCTCATTTCCTTATCAAGCTCGTCCTCGAAGATACAGGCAAAGCCCCAGTACTCCGGATCCTGAGTCGAAATACCCTTAATCTTTCCAAGTGCCCTGTCGGTAACCTTTCTTACGAACTTCAGCAGCTTCGGATTCGGATTTGTGTCATTAGCGTGTGCCGGAACATACTTTTTGCTTATCTCTGGCATGGTGTGATCTCCCTTTCCGTACAGTGTACAGGAAGATGGTGTCATTTGGAACAGGAAAATAGTGTGTCATAAATACCGGCATGTAAGCCTTTCCATGATTGAACATAAGTGCCTCATTAAGGATAATGGGTTTTCATGAACAGGAAGGTAAGAGCCTGGATGATCGCAGTGTCGGGGACGGTCATGACAGGTACGGTATATGCGGCTATAGTCAACTGCTTCTCGCTTTTCATCATCCCGATCTGCAGCGAGACGGGTTTCTCCAGGGGAATGCTGAATCTTTCCCTGACCCTTCTGTATGTGGCGTACATGGTCGGTTCGATGGTGTCGGGAAGGGTATTCAGGCGATATGACCTGAAAAAACTCATGTGTGCGTTTTCAGCCATAATGCCATTGCTCTTCTTCCTGCTTGCGGGAATACGCTCCCTTGCCGCCTTTTATGCGGTATACATTTTGCTTGGCCTCATGATGCCCTATGTTTCCTTTGCCGCCTACACGATACTGATCCACGACTGGTTCGAGGAAGGTGAGGGGACTGCAGTCGGCATCGCCTTCATGGGATCGGGCATCGGAGGAATGATCCTGAATATCCTGTCCGAATACTGGATAGGCCTCTGGGGCTATCCGGGGGCCATGAGGGCACTGGCAGTCCTCATGGCGGCGGTTGCAGTTCCGGTATCATTCTTTCTTGTCAAACCGAACCATGAAAACTACGGAATTCCGGCAGCTGACTCTGAGAAGAATGCAGCTTTCCCCCAGGGCGCAGGCCGCCTTGCCCTTATTGCCCTGATGACCGGTTTCGGAATCACGATCATGTCGCAGACAATGCCGCCCCGCATAACCGATCTGGGCTTTTCATCCCGCTATGCCGCCTCGATGAACTCCCTCTTCATGGGCGCACTATGTCTTGCAAAGGTAATTATGGGAAGGCTCTATGACAGGCTGGGAGCCGTAAGGACCACAGTGCTCTCATGCATTATCGGCATTGCAGGTGCCTTCTCCTATCTCTTCGGAGCTCTTCAGCTGCTCCATCCCCTGATGATAGCGGGCGCTGCTATGGCAACTGCCCTGGGCTCGGTGTCATACCCGGCCCTGACGAGATATCTCTGTCGGGAGGAGGACTTTGCCGCAGCTTCGGGAAGTGCGTCCGCGTTCAACTTCCTGGGCTCTGCCGCCGCACCCTTCTTCATGAACATCCTCTATGATTCAGTGGGAAGCTACTCGACCGGGTATGTGGTTTCGGTTATAACGCTTCTCATCGTCATGATCACGGTGGGAACCTCCCGCCGGGTTAAGGTCTGATGTGCATGTAAGCTTCCGCTTCCTGCCAGGGGACGGTGTATCCCGCCCCATGGGAGCAGAACACGCTTGATGCCGGATTATCCTTATCGGCTTCGGCGTCGTAGCCGGTTTCCTTAATCACCTGGTCGGCTGAGAGACACTCCTCATAGCCATCGGGAGTCAGGGAAATGATTCCTTCACCTCTTGTGTACGATCTCAGCGTCACCGAGTAGTTCAGCATCGTCGACACAGGGCCTCTTCCTGCGAGCGTCACAATTCCTGATCTGCATTCGATCACGGTGCATGAGGCCTTCATTCTCTCCGCATCGCTCATGAATCTTCCGACACTCTCCTCAGGAATGGAGGCGCTGTATGAAAAGTAAGGCTCAAGCAGGATGTTCTCTGCCCTCATCAGGGCGTGCCGTATGGCCCTGTAAGTTGCCTGACGGAAGTCGCCTCCCTCCGTGTGCTTCAGATGGGCACGTCCCGCCGTCACCTCGATCATGATGTCCGTTATGGGAGAGCCTGTCAGCACTCCTCTGTGCTGCTTCTCGGCAAGGTGGGTGAGGATTAGACGCTGCCAGTTCGTATCAAGCACATCCACGCTCAATTCTGACTTAAAGATCAGACCTGTTCCCCTGGGAAGAGGGGACAGCAGGAGGTGCACTTCGGCGTAGTGCTTCAGAGGCTCATAGTGACCCATTCCCGTTACAGGGGACTTTATCGTCTCTCTGTATGCGATCCTGCCGTCGGAGAAGGAAAGAGATACTCCGTACCTGTCCTTCACCGTTTCAGTTATCACTTCGGTCTGGATCTCACCCATCAGGGAGAGTGTGACGTCTCCCTTCTCGCTTAAGGAAACCTTCAGTTCGGGCATTTCATCACTTATTTCCCTCATCATCGCCAGGAGCTTTGACGTGTCGTTCACATCGCACGAGGTAACAGTGTAGATGAGGGGTGCCTCGATAGATGCCCTGTGTCTTATTGCCGCACATCCGTAAGTACATCCGGGATATGACTCCTTAAGTCCCGTCACGGTGCACACCTCACCCGCATGAACTTCCCTGACGCTCTCATACTTCTCACCGGAGAAAAGCCTTACCTCATTTGCCTTCTCACCTCCGAGCTCATCCCGGGCATGGAGCACGCCTCCCGTTATCTTCATATGGGTAAGCCTGTTACCCCTTCTGTCCCGGCTTATCCGGTAGACAATGGCCCCGAAGGACTCATCTTCAGGAGCAGGGGTGAAGTATTTTTCAAGGACCTCGAGCACTTCAAGGGTGCCCTGAAACTTCAGTGCCGAGCCGAAGAGCAGGGGGAAGAGCTTCCTTTCCCTTATGACTCTTTTTATGTCCTCATCGGTGATATCCTCACCTGAGAGATACTTTTCAGTGAGCTCATCGTCTGATGAGGCAATTTCCTCCGTGTTCATTGCGGTGAAGTCACAGATGTTTTCCGAGAGACCCGCCTTAAGCTCCTTTATGAGGGAATCTTTATCCGATCCTGTCATGTCCATCTTGTTTGCGAAGATGAGAACGGGGACTCCGGCTGCTTCCAGCAGCTGCCAGAGCGTTCTGGTATGGGCCTGGATCCCGTCAGGGGCACTTATGACCAGTACTGCGGCATCGAGTACTGAAAGAGTGCGTTCCATCTCGGACGTGAAATCCACATGGCCCGGAGTGTCTATGAGGGTAACTTTATCAGAAAGGATCGCTTCCTTGGCGTAAATCGTGATGCCCCTTCGCTTCTCGATCTTCTCGGTGTCAAGAAAGGCATTTCCGTCATCGACCCTGCCAGCCTTCCTGATCGCCCCTGAAGCCAGAAGAAGCGCTTCCGAAAGCGTTGTCTTTCCCGCATCTACATGTGCCGTTATACCCGTGATGATCCTGCTCATGGGAAAGATGATAGCACATGAGACTGCGGGCCGGAAACTCAAAGGGCGTGCCAGGCCATATTTCATTCCTTTTTATGGTTGGTGGTACATGAAGAGACTCATGAAACGCAGTAAAAAAAGAGAGCTGATAGGGATTCTGTCAGTGGAAAAAGATGAGCTTCAGTATTAAAGTACAGACATGAATAAGACCCTCGTAATCGGATCATGCACCGTTGACATAATAATTCCATCACCCCGGCTTCCCTCTTCCACCGAGTCAGTCATAACTGGAGGTCATCACATCTCCCTGGGAGGATGTGCGAACAATGTGGCTGAAGCCCTGAGGATCTCAGGCGCACCCTACCTTCATGCCTTCACGCTCGGCAGTGGGATTTATGGTGAGTATGCTAAAGGCGAGCTTGCACGAAAGGGTCTTAAACCCTTCAGGACTTCCCCGGACCCACATGGAGCATGCATATGCATAGTTGAACCCGACGGAGAGCGGAGCTTCATGGCTTACCACGGTGTCGAGTATACCTTCCGGGGCGAGTGGCTTGACGGCGTCGATCTCTCAGAGTTTACGCAGGCTTACATCTGCGGGCTTGAACTGGAAGTGGACAATGAGGATGAGATTGTCAGGTTTCTGGAGAAGTCCGGTATCAGGGATATATATTTTGCACCGGGTCCCAGACTGATGACCCTTAAGAAGGAGCGTCTTTCCCGCCTCATGGCACTCTCCCCGATCATCCATCTAAACGATAAGGAGATCACCGATTATACAGGTGTCGGCGACATCGCTGAGGCTGTGAAAATCCTGTCCTCGGAAAGTCACAATGACGTCATCGTGACGCTTGGTCCTGAGGGCTCCCTGGTTTATTCCGACGGCATCATCACAAGGCACGCCGGTGAGAAGACGGTGGCGGTCGACACCGTGGGTGCAGGGGACTGCCACCTCGGAACGTACATGGCCTGCCGCGCAAGGGGCTATGACAGGCTCTCCTCACTCAGAGTGGCGGACCATATTGCCTCTAGGGTGATCATGGTTCACGGACCGACCCTGGATGACAGCGATGTCTCAGAAGAAGACTATCGGTGAATTAAGGTTTCTCATAAGCGCGACCACGGACCAGGCTGCAATATCACTTGTGGCAGAGTAGATGTCGACTGTGGCCTTCAGTCCCGCTGTCTCTGCGGTAATCATGTGGTCATCCCCGATGAAGCCGGGCACGCTTGTTATGGCGGCTCCCGTGCTGCCGGGGCCTGCTGTTGCGAGTGCTGAGGCAACGGCCACGTTGACCTTGGTGGGAAGCAGTGCGATCGCTTCCTTCGTGGTTCCTTCAAACACTGTTTTCTCACTGTCCATGAGTTCATCACTGTAGAGCGGAGTGTTCTTCAGCGATAGGGGCCCTTTATGGGTGTGAATCCCGGCTTTGAGCTCCGTCTTTCCGTAAGTGGCCATGAGTGAAATCGTGGATAGTACGTCAAAGCCTCCCACCGCACCGGAGGGGATGTGAATCTTCGAGCCACCCCTGATGGCCGCCTCCACCGCTTTCTTGTGAAAGTCTTCATCGGCAAAGGCCCCGATGGACAGGGGAATTACCGAAGTTCCGTTTTCAAGCAGACGCACGCATACTTCCTTCAGCAGTGCGATCGAGGCACACTCCGCGGTAAAGTCAGGCTTAAGTGCGTATATCTCCTCCATGTCGTCACATGCAATTGCACCCGTTCCTGCTGCAAGACGCTCGGCATCTTCCTTCTTTCTTGAGAAAATTCCGGTGAGGGTGTATCCCTCCAGAAGTCCTGCCCTGTAGCTTTCGGCTATGATGGCGGAGAGCTTCCCCGCACCGAGTATCGTGAATGTTTTCATTATTTCCTTCCCTTATCCCGCAAATGATAGCATATCATGCCCGGGGCGGGAATCTTCCGCCTTTACCCTGTCGGGATAAGACAAAAAACAGACAGAACCGGATGATGTGAAAAAAACAGCGCCTCTGAATCATTCTCTTTTTCACAACCACCACCCGCATGTGATATCATTTCCTCATATGTACGAGAACATTGACAGATATATTGAGAAACTGATGACGAGCGCACCTGACATGCCGCTCTGGAATATTGAATCGATCAAGCAGGGAAAGAAGCCTGCCTGGAACTACATCGACGGATGCATGACCACGTCACTTCTGGAGATGTATAAGACCACAGGGGAGAGCAAGTACCTCGACTTCGTCGTCAACTTCGTCGACTACTATGTCTTCGAGGACGGCTCGATCAGGGGCTATGACCCGAAGAAGTTCTCCACCGATGACGTGTGTGAGAGCAGGATTCTCTTCGACCTCTATGCCTACACCGGGAAGGAGAAGTATCTCAAGGCCATTGAGCTTTCCTACTCCCAGATAAAGGAGCACCCCAGGACGAAGGAAGGCAATTTCTTCCACAAGGCGATCTACCATGATCAGGTGTGGCTGGACGGACTTTACATGATCCAGCCCTTCTATACCCGCTACATGACAGCCTTCGGCGGTAAGGACTACTCTGACATCGTGAGACAGTTCTCAAATGTCAGGAAAATCATGTTCGATGAGAAGGCAAAGCTCTACTACCATGGATATGACTCCTCAAGAACGCTCTTCTGGGCCGATAAGGTAACGGGCCTGAGCCGTAACTTCTGGCTCCGCTCGATCGGCTGGTTCCTGGTCGGACTCATTGACGTGTACTCCTTCATGGCTGAGGACTGCGTAAGCGACCGTGAAGTAATCGCAGGAATCTTCCGTGAGGCAATTGACGGCATCCTTCTCTATCAGGATGCGGAGACGAAGATGTTCTGGCAGGTTCCCAACTTCCCGGGCAGGGAAGGCAACTACATAGAGACCTCAGGCTCGGCAATGGTTGCATATGCACTTTTGAAGGGAGCACGCCTCGGTGTTCTTTCAGAGGATTACAGGTCCAAGGGACTGGATGTCTTCAACGGAATCGTGAAGAACCGGATGTCCGCCGAAAACGGGGATCTTAACCTCCGTGGAATCTGTCTGGTGGCAGGTCTCGGACCAGAGAACAACACCCGCCGTGACGGAAGCTACGAATACTACATCTCCGAACCCGTCGTCGACAACGATGCCAAGGGTGTGGGGCCTTTCATAATGGCTTACACCGAAGTAAAGAAGATAAAGTGAATCATGTAAAAGGGTCAGTTATCTCTGCCCCTTCTTCTTTCTGAGGGGCTCATTCCCTTTCTCTGGCGGAAGGTCCTGGCAAAGTGGCTCATGTAGGAAAAGCCGCACATTCCTGCTATCTCGCTGATGGTCCTTTCAGTGGTTATGATAATGCGCTCTGCCTTATCAAGCCTCAGGGAAAGCAAGGGCATCACGAAAAGGGATGTGTTGAATATGAACGCCGTCCTGTTTCTCACTTAACCGTCTTTCCTTTCCATGAGTTTATGCCGCCGAACTCGATAATGTCCGTGTACCCGAGAGCGGCAAGCTTTGAGGCTGCCTGCCGGCTCCTGTTTCCGCTCCTGCAGTAGACGAAGATCCTCTGATTTTTATCGGGAAGCTCCTCCGGCATATTCTTTCCGATAGTTTCGTTCGGTA
>JALEVV010000081.1 GCA_022788185.1 Spirochaetales bacterium
GATGCACTCCTCACTGTGACGGAGGATTTCATCCTCACTCTGCACCACGCTGTCAGGGGGAAGTCCTCCGTCCTTCTTTGAAAGGCACATGGAGCCTCTGGATGGGCTGAAGCGCATCCCCAGCCTGTCAGCTGCGGCAAACTGTATTTCCATAGGATCCCCGCTGATGCAGTGGGGATAAACGTAGTGATGATCGGTGGAAAGGGTACAGCCGGTCTTCATCAGCTCTGCCATTGCCAGCAGTGATGAATGGTAAATCGCATCCTCGTCAAGCTTCTTCCAGATCTCATAGAGATAGACTAGCCAGTCAAACAGCTTGGCGTCCTGCACTTCAGGCACATTGCGGGTAAGTGTCTGATAGAAGTGATGGTGCGTGTTCACGAAACCGGGAGTGACGACACAGCCCCTTCCGTCAACAACGTCATAACCTTCCTCCACGGGAAGATCCGTTCCGATTTTCTCAATGGTGTTACCGTTGATCCTGACATCCACTCCCCACTGATACGGTTCATCATAGGATGTTAAAAGACAGTAGATGTTTCTGATGTGAATTCTGCTCATAGGCTCTCAGCTCTCCTTAATCGAAGTTTGGGCTGACGTTATTAAGACTTTTCCCTCAAAGAGTGTCCTGGCTCAGAGCCTTCTGTTTTCTTTGGAAAAGGTACCTTTCCCTGATTAAATGATAGAATGGATTATTCCCCGGCGCAAGCAGAATCAGAACTGACGGCCTGCGCTCTCAATCGCACTTTCAAATGCTGCTTTCCATAGCCCGGGTATAAGGTGTATTGGCTGTCAAATGCATGGAATCAGAATCATCGCTTATTCATCTTTCTTCTGAAGGAAACACATTGCTTTCCCACAGACGGAGGGATAAAGGAAACTGAAGGCTTTATATCACAGTTCCCATTTCCACATTTCAGCGAGGAATGCCCTTCTTCTGTGATATTCCGTCTCATATTCCATCATGACATTTTTCTTTCCGTTTTTCTCACCTGAACTTTCCACGACTTCACCCAATGCGGCGATATAGCGGGCACACTCACCATAATGGTTTCTCTTATTCGCTTCCATTATTCCCGTGGTACGTCTTCGGACCAGCTCGGTTGCCTTGGTCATCCATTTAATCCGATCCCCAGCGGAAAGGGTGAAGGAGGCCTTCCATTTACCGATTATATCGGCAAACAAAGCTTCCTCCGTCCTGTCATCCGAGCTGGCACTGCCCTTATACAATGCTTCCTTTGAGAACCTGCATAGTCCCATTGCGTTACTGAGTACTGACTTCATGGCAACAGGGTAATACTGTCCCTGGAAGAGTAAGAGCAGGAGCAGATCAAGTCCATTGCCCATAAAGGTAAATGACCAGCCAAGTCCCTCCTTAACCCTCATGCCGACAGATTCCATTTCATCAAACCTTTTTTCAAAGTACAGCAGTACGCACCAGCACTCTGTACTGACTCTGTTCATGAGGCTTTTCTGCACCCAGGTGGAATAAGTATCTCCTTTATCCAGAGTTTCCCTCCGTACTGCAGCGACCACGGATGATATCCTTTCATCATAGAGACCCGGATTATCCGTCATGTACTTTATTCTCAGATAGTTTATGACACTGGTATCTGATTTCAGCGCCTCAAGCCAGCACTGCTCCCTGATATCATGCATATTAAGCCTGTCGGCATAGTATGCGCTCCTCAGTGCGATCTCGCTTCTGATCTTAAGCTCAGGACTGATCCGGTTCAGAGCCTCCTGACCTATCTGAAGCATTGCCGCATCATCATCCGCTTTCATATTGAGAAGCTGGAGATAGAGCTCGGGATGTACATCGGCAAAGCGTCTTGCAGTCTCCAGAAGCTTATCCCTGTTGGATATCATTGAAACGGCTTCCTGAAGCAGTTCATTCGCCTTTTCTCCTGACTCCCTGCCAAGACAGTCTGTCCAGAGAGGAAGAAAGGCATCAAACTCAGGAAGCTCACTGCAGCCCATCTGAAGAATGGACTCAAGAGTGATATCGGTATAGGAAAAATCCCGGAACACTGAATAGAGTGCGGCAGGCCTGTCCGTATTACTGCTTCCCATATAGGTCAGGAACAGGGCTTCCTTTGCATAATTTCCGTAATCTCCGGAAATTAAACCTTCCGCAAACAGATTGCGGATGGAAAGAAACTGTCCGGTGTGATTAAGGTAGTCACCTTTTGCCACTACTTCCAGACCGGTAAGTGCCTCAGCAAGCTCCTTTCCCTCACAGTATATTTCCATGTCTACGCACTTATGCACGAGCCGGATAGCGGCCTGCACGTCGCAGAGCAGGTCTTCGGGATCTGAAAAAAGGAACTCCGGTTCATCATAGTCATCCCAGTCATTCCAATCCTCGTTGTAATTGCCTTCCATCTCAAGATTACCTTCCCTGATCTGTTCAAGTCTGGGTATCAAAGTGGCAATCTCATTGATGATCTCCGCCCTTCCATCATCGGCAGGAACCATTTCCGGCTTATTCTCTCCGCTGAAGTGTTTCAGCGTATCAAGAAAATCATCACGATCTGCTTCAGGCAGTGTTCTTGCCAGCTCATGAACGAATCCTTCAAGCTGTTCATGGGTCATAGTTACTGTATACTGATCAACCGACTTCAGGAATGCGGGTAATTTCATTCATCTTCCTCCATGGCAATACATGATTCTAACATGCAGTGGCGGTTTGAAATATTGAATCTTCTGAATGGATGGCTAAAAGTTCAGCGACCGGCATTTTCCGGTCCCCGTGTGTTCAGTCAAGATATGTTATCTTCTCAATACCCTTTATTCCCAATCCCGGCTCCTTTGAAACCGTGATGTCCTTTTCATTGAAGACTGAGCCTCCGATGATCGGATCCTCGGAGCAGAGGACGGGACCGTCCAGGTCGATCTTGGTGATGATGCTTCTTGCACATGCCACATGGACCGCGGCATTGACGCTGACCTTGGCTTCAAGCATACAGCCGAGCATGCACTCCACACCCATGATCGAAGCGGCATCGGCAATCTTCAGCGCCGGTGTGATACCGCCGCACTTCATCAGCTTGATGTTGATGAGGTCTGCAGCACCGGTCTGAATGATCTTCATCGCATCAAGCGGTGAGAAGACACTCTCATCGGCAAGCACCGGGATGTAGGAGCGCTCCGTCACATACTTAAGCCCCTCGATGTCATGGGCAATTACTGGCTGTTCGACAAGCTCGATATCAAGCCCCTGCTCCTGCATCTTATTGAGGATCCTGACTGCCTCCTGAGGCTTCCATGCCTGGTTTGCATCGATTCTCAGCTTAGCCCTGATTCCGATCGCATTCCTGATCGCGGTAAGGCGCTCAACATCAAGCTGAGGGTTCACTCCTACCTTTACCTTAAGTGTGTCGTAACCGCGGTTTATGGCGGTAATGGCATCACGGGCCATCTCCTCAGGGCTGTTCACGCTGATCGTGATATCAGTGACGATTGAATCCTTCTACCCTCCGAGCAGCTTATAGACGGGAATACCGTAGAGCTGTCCGTAGAGATCCCAGAAGGCCATATCGACTGTTCTAGCACCTGCATACCATCTTATCCATTGGGGTAAGCTACCTCATAGCTCAGGTCACAGCTCTTCTGGAAGACCGAGAACTCCGGCTCTGCCTTCTCCCTTTTCCTTCTGAAGATCCAGGATGCACTCCTTCTTCCCCCGTCGGCAAAGAGCTCGAGGACGGAGTTGTCGAAGTAGAAGTCAAGTCTGGTCTCACGCTCTTTCTCCAGCGGGATTAAAGATGAGTTTTTCCCTTCGGGCAGGACCAGGACATATGAGTGCTCGGGACTGATGTGAAAGACAAAGGGATCAAGTTTCATCACCACTTCACCGCTTTCGCACTTTCTTTTGACCGTAATGGAAAGGCGGAAGGAGTATGAGCTAAGGGAAAGCACTCCCGGATGCTCAGGGGTTACATGGAGAACCCCGCCCTCATCCGTCCTGAACTTCCCATCAAGCTCCTTAACCGGACGGCACATCAGGACTCCGTCCTCATAGGTCTCTTCCCTGGGCATGCCAAGACACCCGCACACCCCTCTTCAGGCCCGGCGCCATGATCCTGATAGTGGCTCATCCAGGGCCACTGATTCAGCCAGGCAAAGGCAATACGCCTTTCCCCGTGGAGATAGCACTGTCTTGCATAGTAATCGGGACCGTAATCCAGGGGAAAGGAGCCGAGCTTCTCGAAGCGGCACTCCTCCAGATCCGCTCTCCCGATTATCCCAAGACTTCTTATGCCATCGGCATTGTATTCGGGAGAGAGGGTGAGAAGCCACTTTCCATCATCAAGCGGATACAGGTCAGGACACTCGGCAAGAGTTCCGTCCTCACCGTCCCCCTGACAGAGGACTCCTTTATATGTCCAGGAAACAAGATCAGCAGAGGAATAAAGGAATACGGCAAAGACTCCATCCTTTCTGCAGCCTGTCACCATCCAGTATTTGCCCGAATGCTCAAACACCTTCGGATCCCTGAAGTTCAGGTCAGCACCCTCGGGCGGACATGGGATGACCGGGTTATCGCTGTATCTTTCAAAGTGAATGCCATCATCGGAAACGGCCAGGTTCTGTGTCTGGGAAAGCACTCCGTTCTCGGTGACGGAGCCTGTGTAAAGGAGGTGATATTTACCGTCCTTTTTTATCACGGAGCCTGAAAAACACCCTCCGGAGGGAGACAGGTCATATTTTTCCTTCGGGACGATGGCCTCCGGGAGCTCCTCAAAGCGGATGAAATCCCGTGTCCGGGAGTGACCGATCGAGGGACTGGCCCACTCGGTATGCTCCCGGTTGAACTGGTAGAAGAGATGGAACCAGCCATCGAGGAAGAAGAACCCGTTGGGATCATTGATCCACCCCTTCGGTGCGGTGAAGTGGTAGCGGGGCCGCTGGGTTATCTGGGCCATCTTTCCATCTTGCCGGGAAGGGCCCTGAAGGGAACATGGGGCTCCGTCTGATACCAATAGGAGACACTGGAAACATCATCGGACCTTTCAAAGAGTCCCGAATGACACACTCCGATCTGCTGCAGGGTCACCTTCAGGTCCTTCTTGAAGTAGATCGGGTCCATCACATGCCATCTGTAGAAGGCCCTCATCGGAGGACATTCATCGTTGTGATAGGGGTTGTAGACACCTCGGTCCTCCCTGCTGTAGAAGGGATATCCCAGGTACGGAGTGCAGTACGTCGTCTCGATCGTCTTTCCGCCCTCATGGCGGGCAAAGCTCCAGGAGCCTCCGAAGTAATCCTCTGTTCCCGTTCCGCAGATGGTCGGGAAATCCTCATCCCCGTCGATGTAGAACTTCATCTCCCCTTCTCCCCACCAGTACCTGGAAAGGGATGAGAGGTAAAGGGCGGTTCCCAGGTAGGTACCTTCACCCTTCACCGAATCGAGGAGGGTGTAATCCTTACCGATGACGGTGGGATTTTCCCTGTTCCAGAAGGCATGGAAGTACATGGTGTCGTCACCTAACTCATCGCCCAGGGTGTAATCGATCTGGTAGAAAAAGGCGGGAATGGGATTGGCATGCTGGTTTTCCAGCGTGATGAGCGCCTTCTTCCTGAAGGGCATCTGGAAGTAGCAGTTCATGCCCCTGGACGGGATCACTGCAACCAGTGAGGATGAGACCTCATAGGTTTCACTGAAGCCCAGGCAGAAGAAATCACCCAGGGGGCACTCCACGGACGGGGATGTTTCCCCGTCCCAGTACATGCGAAGCACGAGATCCCTCAGTATGAAGCGGTTGGCATCATCTGTCTTGCTGTCCACCGTTATCCAGATGTGACGAATCATGCCAGAGCCTTCGATGGAGGCCAGGGTGACGGTCTCACCGCTCTTTATGTCCTTAAGGCAGGGAGAGCCCTTTCTCGCAACGCCGAGGACGGAAGCGCTCCTTCCGCCCTCTCCGGGCATACCGGTGACGTTCTCCGCATTGATTGCCCTTGATGTCATTCCGTTTCTTGTATAGAGGTTTTTCATAATCATCCTTTGGTCGCACCGACGGTCATTCCGGCGGTAACGTGCCTGTTCAGCAGGAAGTATACTATCATCGGAGGCAGGATTGATACACCGATCGCTGTAAATATAAGGCCCCAGTCCACGTTGCCGAAGGCACCGACATAGTCCTTAAGTCCCATTGCAACCGTCTTTGCCGCATTCTTGCTGATGAACACGATGGTGAGCCAGAAGTACTTGTTTGTAAAGATGCCGGAGGAGCTTCCCTGTCCGCAGAGATAGCTCAGAAGGCCTGCGGGACCCACTGCAAATACTACGCCGACCATGAAAAGCAGGACGGTTGAAAATACTCTCATAACCTGCTTCATCTTATTACCCATGTACATTCCGGTAAGCTCGGGAACGCTGAGTCCCTGATGTCTCATTGACACGAATCCTGAAGCAAAATCATGGACACCGCCGGCGTATATGATACCGAACGGGATCCAGAGGAAGACGCTGGGCCCCACATCGCACCCCCGATAGTACCCCAGATCGGACCGAGTCCTGCTATGTTAAGCAGCTGGATAAGGAATATGCGCCATGTGAGCATGACAACGTAATCGACGCCGTCCTCCATCGATAATGCGGGAGGAACGCGGTCATCGGGACCGGAGATTTTCGAAACGATACTGCCGTAAATGAAGTATCCTCCGATGAGGATAGCCAGACAGACAAAGAAACTTATCATGAAATAGCCCCTTCATCATGCATCGCCCGATCGTTTTCATGCAGACAGGACGATGTGTCTGATTACATCATTGGTGTATTGCTTTTGATAGGTGATGTAAATTCAGGATATGTCCCAATTCTGAAAATATGCATGGTTATAATATAAAGCTAATAATTACAATGAAATATTCACTGAACCCTCCCGTTGAAGGAGGGTTCGGAAAGAACATTTATTTTCTGTATGCTGAAGCAACAAGCATCCTGTCAAAGAGCTCCCTTGCCTTATCCCTGCTGATATTCACCAGGGGATCTGAGAGGAATGCCGCAAAAAGCAGCTCCTCATCGTTATTCCAGATCGCCTCAAGGGTCATCTCCTGAACATCGGACACGCGGCGCACCATATTCATTACGGCCAGAGGCGGCTCTTTGGAGACTATGGGACGGATTGAGTTCTCACTGATGAAGCCGTTGGATTCGACGATCCTTCCCTTAGGCAGGTATGTGATCTGCCCCTCATTGGGAACGTTGATGTTGGTGTACAGGGTCCGGTCTCCCATAAGGGATCTCATGATGTCCACACCCTCCTCATCGGAAAGCACTGCCTTAAGCTCCTCATCGGCATAGACCTTTGCCTTCTTTCTTCCATCCTCTTCCACTCTCCACTTATAGGGAGTCCTGACCACTCCGTATTTCCATAAAGCCTCATCGGAGTTCAGGAAGAAGGGCACGAACTCTGATAGGTGTCTGTCTCCTGCAGCGCCTAGGGCACCGAAATCCCTGAGAAGGGAGAGGGCCACGATGTGGTCCGAGTCAAACCATTTTTCCTCCTCAATTCTCTTCTTAGCCACTTCCGTGAGGTCCCTGTAAGTATTCTCATCCCGGCTCAGTGCCCTGAGACGGGGCATGAGATCAATCCCGTGCCAGGAGGCGCCGGTAACCCAGGTAAAGTGATTCACGCCGGTGATGTCAACCTTTATCTCCCTTCTGTCGGGAACGGGAACATCAAACCACTTGGAAACCAGTCCGGCTAAGAAGGTCTCCGTATGGAAGACTTCATGGCAGCATCCCAATGCCTTTATGCCAGGGAAGGCCTTATACAGGGCGGCCGTGCACAGCGTCATCGGATTCGTATAGTTTATGACCCAGGCATCGGGACAGACCTTCTGTATTGCCCTTGCGAAACCGAAGAAGAACGGAAGCGCCCTGCGGGCCCTCATGATTCCTCCAGGTCCGGTGGTGTCACCCACGCTTTGAAGGATTCCGTATTCCTCAGGAAGTACCAGATCACCGTATCTGCACTCAATGTTTCCCGGCTCGATCGATATGATCACCAGGTCGGCACCTTCAAGCGCCTTCTCAAGATTATCCTCCGCAATGAACCTGAACCTGCCTTCGCTGTCGTTGACGCGGAAGGTCTGCTCGCCCACAGCAACGTTGTTCACTGCGGCCTTATGGTCAATGTCATGGAGGACAACGGTTCCATGGGTCATCCTGTTATATGCCAGATCCTTAAAGAACTGTATTGCCCAGAGCCTGCTTCCTCCACCGATTATGCATATTCGTGTTTCTTTCAAGATACATCCTCCTCAATGCTACTTTGTAAATATACCCTGAGAGTTATAATTTTTTCATTCGCTTTATTTCAATATACAGTGGAAATGTTTTAAGAGCGGAAGTTTTTCCTTGCACCGGAAGCCTCAATGCCTTTATCCTTCAGACCATGATCATAGATGCACATGCCCATATCTTCTCCTCCCTCTCAGGCTTCGGGGCAGATGGAGAGCTCAGACCCTTAAAGAACGGAAAAGCCATCTGGAGCACCGGAGAAGTGATCCAGCTCATCCCTGAGGAATATGGGAAAACCGAGTTTCCTGTCTCGTCCCTGCTGAAGCTGATGGATGAAAACTCAGTTGACAGGGCCGTCCTGCTCCAGGGCGGTTTCCTGGGCTTCGACAACTATGGCGTGCTGGAAGCCGTAAGGGCCCAAGGCGACAGGCTGAGGGGTGCATTCCCCCTCGATCCCTTCTGCAGGAATGCGGAAAAAATACTCACCCACCTCCTTTCAGAGGACATCGATGCCTTCAAGTTTGAAGCCTCCACGGGCTGCGGCCTGATGGGAATGCACCGCTCATTTCCTCTGGACGGGGAGATGATGTACCGCATCTATGAAAGGCTGTACGGCAAAGTGAGGACCATTGCCTTTGACCTGGGTTCCCCCGGTGACGAGAGCCACCAGACAGATGCCATCAGAAAGATTGCAGAGGACTTTCCCTCCTTTAACATTGTGGTGTGTCACCTCTCCTCTCCCAGGAGAAACCAGGATGAGAACCTGAAAAGGGAACTGGAATTACTGAGAAAGGATAATGTTTACTTTGATACGGCAGCACTCTTTTGGAAAACCAGGGAGGAACCATATCCCTTCGAAACGGCCAGAAGGTATCTGAAGTATGCATTAAGCATAGTGGGTGCCGAGCACTTAATGTGGGGAAGCGATGCTCCAAGTACCCTCGTCCATGTTCCCCTTTCAGAGCAGCTTGACTATGCGAAGGGAATATTCACGGAAGGTGAAGCGGAGTGGTACTACCATAAGACTGCGGAAAAGGTCTACTTCTGAGAAGCTGAGGAGAATATCCGTGTCAGATAGCGGATTCTCTTTTCCATCGCATTACGCATTATACTGCCGCGCAATGCCATTTCATATCCATGACAGCACCCCTTCTCTTCATGAAGTTCGACAGCGACGCCTTCCCTTCGGAGTCTTTCGGCGAAACCGGCGCCCTCATCATGCAGGCAGTCGAACTCGGCAACCTCAGCATATGTTTCAGGAAAGAAATCCAGCCGCTCTGCCTCCATCACGGAGGCATGGCTGATATCTGTTACGGTGCTGGGCCCAAGATATGCCTTCCACATCATCTCAGACAGTCTGGAATTCCATACCGGAGTATCGGTATACCTCTTCATTGACTCACTTTCCATCCTTCTGTCCGTGACGGGGTAAATGAGCATTGATCCGGCAGGAAGCCGCTCCCCTCTTTCAGCTGCCATTATGGTAACGGCCGCAGCCAGATTACCTCCCGTACTGTCCCCTGCGATTACGATCCGGGAGCTGTCGATGCCAAGCTTTTCCGCATTCCTGACTGTCCAGGCATAAGCCTGATAACAGTCTTCCACCGGAACGGGAAACGGGTAATCAGGGGCCAGACGATAATCGGGAAAGACCACCCTGCACCTGGCCAGCCGAGCATACTCCCGGGCGATCCGGTAATGGGCTCCTGAAACCGCCGCCATAGAAATATAAGATGACCTTATTCTCACTTCCCTTTCAGAAATATCCATGCCACCTGCTTCCATCTGAGCAGACTGCATCCTCCACGTCCACCGAATACCATTTACCGGTTTCGGCAATTCCTTCCAGCTTCGGTAAATCCTTACCCATCGTCCGGTTCATGATGCCATTGACCATGGATTCGAATAAAATGGCGGTGATGATAATGAGAACTGCCAGCACTGAAAAAACACAGAGAACTGTTTTCTTTTCTTACTCATTTTTTCATCCTGAATATATCGCTGTGATCAGCTATTTATGAAGTTGTCCCGTTTTCCCTTTCAGGAACTCAGTCAGTCTGCTGAAAGCCTCCGCCGCCACCGGATCAATACGCTCATTCCCCACAAAGCAATGGGGTTTTACTTCCCCATGTTCCTCAAGCGGATCCACCAGGACATGCTCCACGCCCACTTCAGTCAGCTTCCGGGACATTGAGATCATATCAGCCCTGTATTCACTGCCAAGCAGGAAAGCTGCAGGATAATCAGAGGTCATGTGAGGTATGCACTCATAGCGGTTAATCTCATCTTCATTGAGGTAAACAGAGCCTTTGACATAGTTTCCTACCAGCATCCTGCAGCTCAGTCCCATATTCCTGTAGTCAATCGGTGCATCGTCAATCACAACCGCCGCAACCTGATCCTTTTCCAGTGCCGGTTCGATGCCAAGCAGCTTTGCGTACTCAGGGGCAGAGATCAGGGTAGCGTACTGTGCCGTCATGATTGCTCCCGCGGAGCTTCCCATGATCACGATGCGGTCCATATTGATGTGGTACACATCCTTATACTCCTCAATGAAACTGATTGCTTCATTCATCTGGATCAGAGGAGTCGGAAACAGATGATCAGGCACAAGGGCGTAATCCACGTTGACTATGTTGTACCCCGCGGCACAGAGGTCATCAATCAGTGCAGTCGAATCGCTTGCCGCCATGGGATCACCCATGTTCTTACTGCCACCGAAGAATCCGCCGCCATGGAAATAGAACAGTGTGGGCCTGTCCGCCTCTGTATCGGCATCGGGGTAAGTGATGTCCAGTAAGCTGTTGGGATAGTGGGTGCCATAGGCAATTTCACTGATCTTATACTGACCTGCCGCCGTAATCCCCTCCCGGGGAGGATAAATTGGTTCAAAGGAATTGGGACTGCCGTCTCCATACATCGCCCTCTGAATGACTCCCACAACGAGCTGCGTATGACTTGTAAGATATAAATACAATCCGGCTCCAATTGCCAGAATGATGATCATGACGGCACCTGTTATTTTCAATGCCTTATGTCTTTTTTTATCAGCCATGGTACTCCCCTCTTTGCCTGAGTCTGCAATCCATGCAGCTCAGCATTGACAATCTGCAACGGAAATTGCTATAAGCAACTAAAGTTGCTATTAGGTTTCCTGTTTTCACTCTGATTTGCAAGACAGACACTCTCATAAGCAACTTTCATGGGTGATTTGTCGCACATAAGGGAGGTTTTACATGGCTGCATCTGCCAGAACAACGGAATTTCTGAAGGAGTGCATGGCTGATGCCCTCATTCATACCATGAGGGAAAAGCCTTTTTCCAAAATAACGATAAACGAGATAACCGATCAGGCGGGTGTAAACCGTTCGACCTGGTTCAGGAACTTCAGCGATAAGAACGAAGCAGTTTCCTTCAAGCTGGAGCGGCTCTGGCTGCGCTGGGCAGACGACCATGAGATGAAGGAAAAGCACCGGTTCACGCAGGACAATGCGGCGGAGTTTTTCAGCTTCAATTATTCGATCAGAAACCTGCTGTCAGAAATATACAGGCAGGAACTCCACAACTGTGTATTCAACGCGTTTCATGAGGTGATGACGCCGCAGTACGGATCAGATCCGGCTGGGTGCTATGAAGCCAGCTTCTTCACTTATGGACTCTTCGGCTTCCTGGATGAATGGATAAAGCGCGGCTTTCATGAAACTCCTGAAGAGCTCACAGAGCTTTTCAGGAATATGATTCGGATCAATGGTTTTACCCATGAAGCTGACCGGAAATGAGGGTATGATGCATTTACCTGTTACACCTGTACAGACACATCTGTATCGTCGACATCAGTACCGTCACGTCAATGGGCTTTGAAAGATGGCTGTTCATCCCGGCATCCATGGAAGCCTGCACATCCTCTGCAAAGGCATTTGCCGTCATGGCAATGATGGGGATCACTGCTGCATCAGGACGGTCCTTCATGCCGCGGATGGCTTTGGTGGCCTCATAGCCATTCATCCTGGGCATCATCACATCCATAAGGATGATGTCAAATGTACCTTCAGGGTTATCCCTGAAAATCCTGACTGCGTCCTCGCCGTCAATGGCTCTCTCAATTTCCATTCCCAGCTCTTCCAGCTGAACGATTGAAATCTCCGCATTGAGATCATTGTCTTCAGCCAGAAGGACCTTCGTTCCCTTCAGGTCAGCTTTGCATAAACCGGAATTGCTTTTCTTCAGTTCAGGGGAATCCGCTGTCTCCATAGGCAGCTCAACCGTAAAGACTGAACCGACGCCCTTTCTGCTCTCCACTGAAATCGTTCCACCCATCAGGTCCACATAGCGCTTTGTGATGGCCATTCCCAGACCGGTACCCTTATACTGGGTTCGGGCACCATGGTCCTCCTGGGAAAACTCTTCGAATATGTGTTCAACAAAGTCTTCGGACATACCGATACCGGTGTCGGAAATCCTGTATATCACAGTCACGGATCCATCATCCTTCCCAACCCTCCAGCTGACTGAGAGGGTGACGGTGCCTCCATCCTCAGTAAACTTCACGGCATTTCCGAGAATGTTGACAATTACCTCACGGAGCCGTACTGCATCGGTCATGACAAAGCGTTCTTCCGGATATTCCAGTTCAGTCCTGAAGGTGATGTCACGGTCGGACAGATAACCGTGCATGATGGTAATCACGGAATCAGTCAGCCCGGCAATATCAACCGGCGCGGGGGTGTAATGGACCTTACCGCTTTCAATGCGGCTGATGTCCAGCACATCGTTGATGAGTGCAAGGAGGTGCTCGGAGCTGTCACTGATCTTATTCAGACAGGCTCTGACCTCTGGCTTGGGATCAAGCTTCAGCGCAATGTTGGTAAAGCCTATGATGGCGTTCATGGGGGTGCGGATGTCATGGGACATATTGTTCAGGAAGGCGCTCTTTGCCGCATTGGCCGATTCTGCCACCGAACGCAGACGATTCAGCTCCCTGTTTGTCTCCTGCTCCAGCTTCACCATCTGGCTGCTTCGCTGTACTTTGAGCATACTGAGGAACGCCAGCACTATCAGCAGTGCCAAGGCTGAAATGATGAGCGTCTCCGTCCGGATGGTGGAGTTCATCATGTTCATGGTGCTGACGGCTACGGAGGCGGCGGGGATCAGCAGCATCAGCGTCATGTCGTAGTTTTCAAGCGTAGTCAGACAATAGTAATACTCGATCTGATTCAGCATGATATTGGCCGCGGCTATGCCTTCCCTGTCCAGCTCTTCCCTGACAATATCAAAACTCTGCCCCTGAATATACTCTGCTTCTCCCAGTGCCTTGTAAATATTCCGCGCACCTATCACATCGTCACTCTCAGCATCATAGTAGGCCAGTGTTCCGTTCTTCTTGATGATGTAGGTTGCCGCCTTGCCGCCGTAGGTCGCAGTGGTATAATACTGTTTCAGGGTTTTGATATCCTTCAGCAGCACGATGTGGGTAAAGCGGACAGGATTCTCACCCATGGTAATGGGGTCGTCCAGTTCCTCGGCAAAGGCCAGGAAGCTCCCGTCAATTGTGTCGGTTTCAGAAACAAAGGTATGGCGTTTTTCCCCGTCCAGCAGATGGCTGACATCGTACCAGATACCTGCAGGGCCATCGCTCAGATATGCAGTCCCCTGCTCATCCAGAAACATCACCCGGCATCCATAGAGATCAGTGCGGAAATCATTTTCCATATGGGCAATAGTATCAGACACATCCTGACCGTTCCCGAAATGACTTCCCTGTGCGGCATTATTCAGTCCTGCCACAAGATTCCAGTGGATCTGAAAGCCGCTGTACAGATTTGCCCTGATCTGGGTAACCATCTCCTTCAGCTGGCTGGAACGCTCCTCAACCGTCAGTTTCATCAGGGAATTGCGCATGAATACAATTCCAGCCACCAGGGCAACAGCCATGACCATCACAAGCGCAACGGGCAAAAGATATTTCGTTATCTCTTTTCTCTCTTTCATTTCACCATCTCTTTTCTGCCCCGCGTTTCAGCGTCCCGTACACTTTTACCGCAGGATGATGTAATCCGTAGGTGCTTCCAGCTGTCCACCCTCCTCCACAAGGCACCGCATCAGGTATTCCTCTGCCTTGGGTCCGGTGGTATCAACCTCAGAAATACCCATCTTCTCCATGACTTCGGACATATACCAGTCCCTGTCACCGTAAATCAGGAAGGAGTAGGTCGAGCCGCGATCCAGATCCCTGCCATCCATGGTCAGGGCATTCAGGGTATAACCGCTGTCGGTCTTTGTGATGTCCATCTCAAAGCCGCTGGAAACATAAAGGGTACTGTCATTGCATACTGCGCCGCGGTTGCCGGTCATGGAAAGAGTAGTCTCCACGAGGGTATAAATCTGATCACCGGTCAGCTTCATCAGGCCGGGCCAGCCTCCGTCATTTCTCGCGATATAGGCAAGATCCTTCCGCGAATAGTCGCCGGCATAGATGTCATTTGCCACATAGCACGCCTGCATGAACACGAGATCATAACCGGAGAGCTTTCGTATGGTATTGGCAACTGCGGATGCCGCCTGATTGCCATGCTCCGGGGTAAAGTCGTTGGAATAACCTTTGCTGATATGGGCAACGATCTCGGTGCCCGGTTCCTCTCCGGCCAGTTCCTGATTGAATGCCGACAGAGCCTCCTCCGGGGTCGATACTTCACCCCTTAGGATCATCTGTACAACGTCTCTGGAAATGCGGAACATCTCATTGGAGGCCAGACGGATATACATCTTGTTCTCCCTAATATAGGGTTTCAGGTTATCCAGTTCCGGCATCAGATCCAGATTGACATCCTTTTTGTAAGGAACCATGTTCTTGCCGTAGGAGATGTGATCCTGTCCCTCCTGATTGACCATGGCGGTCATGATGGCAAGAATCAGGTTTTCCCGCTCAGG
This sequence comes from Spirochaetales bacterium, assembly GCA_022788185.1. Lineage (GTDB taxonomy): Bacteria > Spirochaetota > Spirochaetia > Sphaerochaetales > Sphaerochaetaceae > Bullifex. Next base: position 15,182 of record JALEVV010000081.1, read on the forward strand.
GTCATCCATCCCCTTGCTGGAAGCTGCGATCTGGAAGGTGGGATAAGACAGATACCAGTTATCCTGCTCCGTCTGACCGAAATAGGGCATCAGCAGGACCTCGTCCTGGCCACGGCCAGGGAAGGTAATGATATCAGCACCGGTACCGCGGTACATGGCAGCCTTACCTTCGCTGAACATATCCTTGGGAGTTCTGTTGGGATAGGCTGCATCCTCTGCCCCCAGACCGACCTTCTCCTTAAAATCGAAGAAGTTCCTAAAGACAGGAAGCCACACCTCTGCAGAAAGCTCCCGGGTTGCACCGCTTTCATACTGCTGACGCCACTTACGTCCCTCTATACTCTGAAGCACGGGGATCGAAACGCCCTGCAGGACCTCCATGCACGTGAAGTCCGAAGCAAAGTCGGATACATAGCCCCTGATACCCACAGCCTCGAATGCCTCGCAGGCTGCGATGAAGCTTTCATAATCAGTGGGGATGGGGACATTGTACTCATCAAACAGGGTCCTGTTGATGATGAAGCCATCCACCTCCGCACATGTGGGGAGCCAGTTCACAGTGCCGTCATCATAGGTATAGCTGTCCAGATAAGAGCCGTAATAGGTATTTGCCAGTTCGGTATTGCTCAGATCATAGAGATAATCTTTCAGCAGCACTGCATCCTTCAGGGCAAAGCGGCGCACCGTCAGAATATCAGGCATATCATCGTGATCTGCACGGAAGCGGTAGTAATCAGTGGAGTTAGTGGCCAGAACAAATTCTAACTCCACCTGGGGGAACAGTTCACAAAGGTATGGGGCATAGCCATCCAGCATCTGGTTTCCCCAGCAGGCAATGACTACCTTTTCCTTTGTTTCACTCTGGGTTGTACCGTTTTCCCTTCCGGTTCCGCTGTCAGCGCTGCGGCTTCCGCATCCGGTAAGCATGACTGAGACCAGGATCAGCAGCACGATGAGTGTCTTTTTCATGTAAGTTCTCCCTTTTTATGATCATTTGCATGATCGGTGCTGAATGCACTTCATCACCACCTCATTACATCCTGGCTTTTCAGTATTCCAGCCAGTTTGCGACTATCCACCCTCCTGATCTCAGGGCATATCCTGATACCCATCCACAACATCACTGAGGATAAGGTCGCAAAACCATTTTCCAGTCCATGCGATCATACCTGATCCACCTGCCGGTTTTCCGAAAAGAATCTTCCTGAAATTGAGGAGCTATCTTTTTTTTCTTACTGCACTTCCGGGATGTGATACGGTTCGAGAATGTCAGCCATGACTCATGATAGCATGAAGCTTCCATAAAGCATATCGATTTTTTTAACTATTCGTTTTTATGCAGCGAACCGGCAGACTCTTTGCCAGTACTTTGACAATAAACGGGTAACAGGCACTTGAATTAAAATCGTAAGTGACTGGGAGAGGTGCAATTAAGCACCGGTAAAACCGGGCACTATGGGATATGCGGTCCGATGAGGGGAAAACCGTTTCAGATCATCATTCTTTTCTTAAAGACGGCCTGCCGCATGAGGGACCTGTACGGCTGCAACGGAGTGAAGCTTATTTATGGATATACATCCTGGTCATGCCGGGCTCATTGTCCCCCTGTACCATACAGAGGAATTTCCAGCCATACCGCTCATAGAAACCGGTATGGTCAGTGACCAGATAGACGGGCGTGATACCTTTGGATTTCAGATCCTTCACGACCGCATCCAGAAGTCTCCCCGCAATTCCCTGACCGCGGTATTCCTTTTCCGTATAGACCGCACATACATTGGGAAAGAGGTCTTTCCGGTCATGAAAATCATTTTCCGTCACGCCTAGCCCGCCAGCGATGTAACCTCCGTCAAGACAGAGATACCATCCATACTCCGTTTCCTGGCGGATGTAAGCTTTCATACATTCAGTATAAACGCACTCAGGCACTCCCCATTTTGCATGAAACCAGGCAGCTACCTCCTTCATCAGTTCTGGTCTCTGTCTCAAATTAACATAATCTAAATCTTTCACAATCAGTTCCCGTGATTCTCAGTATTACCAGCATAATCCGAAGATGTCCATGCAGGGGACGATTGATCAGATGTGGCATCAGTCTTTTTGACATATAGTGATGATTACTGTGGTTTTTTGCGGGAAAATAGACGATAATAAACCTAAATAAGCAAGAGAGTTCTATATGGAAATAAAGAAAGTACAAGACGGAAAAACACTTAATCTGGTTATCGAAGGTCGTCTGGATACCATTACCGCCCCTGCCCTTGAAGCAGAGATCAAAGCAAGCATTTCAGGAGTGGAAAAACTCATCATGGATTTTGCAAAGCTGGAATATCTTTCCTCGGCAGGTCTGAGAGTTCTTCTTGCGGCACAGAAAGTAATGAACAGACAGGGTGAGATGATCATCCGCAATGTCAATGAGACCATTGCCGAAATATTCGAGGTCACAGGATTCTGCGATATCCTGACCATTGAATGATTCTTTTCAGCAGTCATAGTGAATACAGACTTTGCAGGCAGTGCATACAGGCATTTTCTGGCATGGGGCGTCCTGGCGTCCCTTGCCCTCACCGTATGCACTATTGTTGATGCAACCCTTGTAGGAAACCTTGTGGGACCCCGGGGACTTGCCGTAGCAAATATCTCCACACCGGTATTCCTTCTCTACGCCCTTCTGGGCATCACCATCGCCGTAGGTGCAAACGTACATATCGCAAGACAGCTGGGAGCCTCCGATACGGAGGGGACCAACCGCACCTTCCATTCAGCCCTCGGCCTCGGAGTGACAGCAGGTGTTCTGGCCCTGTCACCTCTTTTGTTCAGGGATACATATTTCTCATTCCTGGGAGTGACGGAGGAACTGTATCCCCTGGCAGAGCAGTACCTCACTGTCGTAATGTGGTCGGCACCCATTTTCGTCCTGTATCACATTCTGTCCTTCAGTGTCCGCTCCGACAGCGATCCAAGGCTGTCGGCCATTGCCTCCGGTGTCGTGATCACTCTGAACATTGTCCTCGACATTCTCTTCATGAAGGTTCTCGGCTGGGGAATAGCTGGAGCTTCCGCATCCTTATGCATTGCAGAAGCCCTTGGAACTGCAGTTCTTCTGACGCACTTTGCAAAAAAACACTCTATCCTGAAGCTCCGTCTGGCCCTGCCATCGAAAAAGGATGTCAGAGACTTTGTGTCTGACGGATTCGGAATGGGCTCGGCAAACATCTTCGGTGCGGCCGTGATGCTTGCATTCAATACAATGCTTCTGAAAAATGAAAGCTCAGGCGCACTGTACGTGGCAATCTACGGAGTCATATACACGATAGGAACAATTCCTGCGGGAATATTTGACGGTGCGTCCAGCGCCCTGTCTGCCGTAACCGCCTTTCTGACCGGCGAATCTGACAGGGACGGAATAGCGGCAGTACTGAAAAAAGCCCTTACGGTGGCTGTTGCCTCAGCCGCCACGCTGACCATCCTCTCATTCGTCTTCTCCCATGCCCTGGCACGTTTCTTCGGCATAAGGGATGATGCGGCAGCAGCTATTGCGGCTGGAGCCATAGGGGTTTATTCATTGGGCCTGGTGTTTTCAGGCATCAATACGATAGTCACGGCCTTCTGGCAGTCCATAGGACGGGCAAAGGAAGCGGCTGCCATGTCCATCCTCAGAAACTGTCTCCTGCTTCTTGCCGCAGGATTATTCCTGATTCCCCGTTTCACCATCATGGGGCTCTCCTTCGCCTACCTTGCAACGGAAGCGGTCTGCTGCCTCGGAGCCCTCATCATGAGTATTGTCAGGCCATCCGGGAAGTATATCAGTGAGAAGTACAAGGACAGCGGAAGGAGCATGGAGAGGATCTATCCTATGGATACGGAAAGCATGGCCCGTATCTCCGGTGATCTGGAAGGGATTTCCGAAGAATGGGACATGGACATCAGGAAATCCTTCGTCATCAACTTCATATGCGAGGAAATCCTGCTGAACATAATCAAATTCGGCCTCAGTGATACGGAGAAGAAGAAAAAGGAATACTATATTTCCATAAAGCTCATCGAAAGGGGTGATGAAACCGTTCTCCGCATCCGCGACAACGTCAGCACATACAATCCTTTCGAGTCCATGGGCGATGAGATAGACAGAGGTGTACTGGAGCTCATCAGGAAGAAAACAAAGTACTGCGACTATCAGCGCAAGATGATATTCAATTATCTTTATCTGATACTTTAGGAGGTCTGATTGAACAGCCAGCTGATTTTCCAGGATGAAACCGAGATGAGACGACTCAGGGTGCAGAACACCCTGCTTTCGTCTTATGAAGAGCCAATACTGGCTGCTCTGTTCTCCTCCGCCAGTGACATGACTGTCCTAGACGTGGGATGCAACGACGGAACAAAGACCGTGAAGCGGTTCTCTTCGCCCTCCGTTTCAGATTGTATCGGGCTTGAATTCAACCTGGATCTTGTTCAGGAAGCCGTGAACCGGTATGGGGATGGCAGATTCTCCTTCTACCGCATTGATGCGGAAGATAAAGACTTTGCTCCGTCCCTGAGGAAAATCATGGCGGGGAAAAACATTGAGGCCTTTGACTTAATCTATCTCTCCTTTCTGCTGATGCACCTGAAGGATCCGGAAAGCTATCTCAGATCGCTTTCTCAGTTTCTCAGTAAGGATGGAAAGCTCCTCATCATAGAGGCAGATGACAGCGCTTCGAAGCTGAATGGGGATAAAGGAGGACTACTGGGAGAATTCCTGGCGATCCTCCGTAAGGACAGATATGCCGGGAACAGGGATGTGGGCAGGAACATTATCCCGATTCTCAGGAAGTGCGGATACAGCGACATTACAGTTCATTACGATGCAATCAGTGCATCAAAGGGGGAGAAAGAAAAGAAAGAGGCCATCTTCACGACCTTCTTCTCATACCTGGGTGAAGATGTTTCCATTCTTCTCTTCTGCGAGCCGGAAAACGCTGAATACAGGTCATGGAAAGCCTGGCTTGAGAACAACTACTCCACTCTGAGGGAGATGGTGACAGATGAGGAGTCGGAGATTTCCATGGGAATGAAGATACTTACCTGCAGTAAGGAAAGCGGCGATGCATAAGATTTCTCCCGACGGCATAGTGTCTTTCTCACTGAGGAAGATTGGACATGAAGACGTGGAAACGGTCCGCAGGCTCGCTGACAGGTGTGTGGGGGAGAATCTATACTCCGCTGAAGAGATTTCTTCAGCGATAGGCAGCAGCGACCGCTTCTTCCATCTCCTTCAGGATGAGCACGGAAGTGCCGTGGGGTACATATACTACTACCTGACCACCGAGGAAGCGCTTGCGGAATATTCAAAGCTGGACGGGAGTATTTTTCAGGCACTCCCCTACCGCCACGGACGAAGGGTTGGAAAGATCCAGTCGGTCAGTGTTGATCATGAATACCGCGGCATGGGGCTGGCCACAGCCATGATGGAATTTGTCCTGGAGGAAATGGGAAAACTCTCCGTGGATGCGGTTTTCATCGTATGCTGGAAGCCACAAGGTACCATCCCCCTTCAGAAAGCCCTCCAGGAGTGCGGCTTCAGCTTTCTGTCCGTGGCGAGGCACGTCTGGTACGATGACACCCGCCTGATATGTCCGTACTGCAGGGGCAGATGCACATGCGATGCGGAAGTCTACTATAAAATGCTCAAAGGAGATGAAGCATGAAGTTCAGACTCTTACCCAAATTCATCATTTCACTTGGCATTCTGGGCCTGGTCATTACCGTTGCGGTATCCATCTTCAGTTATGCCACCACCAAGTCATACCTTGAGGAGCTGTATGCGGAGCGAATCATGACCAACAGCAACGCCATTGCAGCAATGCTGGATGTGAATGATGTGAGGACAATCATCAGTGAAGGCGGAGAAGAGACCCCTGAATACAGAAAGATGTACGATCTCTTTGACAGGCTAAAGGCAGACGGGGAGATCACTTATCTCTCCCTGGTAGTTCCCGATGAGGACAGCGTCACTTTCTATATCGATGCAATGGTTGAGGAAATGGGAGACGATCCTGCCCTCCAGATACCTTACGGCAGTAACATCCTCTACAGGGATGCCGCAAATCCCAATGACCCGAAGGATATGGAAAAATACATAACGATCTGGGAAAACTATGCCAGGAACAAAGGACTCGACGCTCCCCTTGTCACGGACAACGACTACGGCTACAACTACACCGGAGTCTCCGTAATCCTGGATGAGAACGGGAAGGCAATCGCTGAAATCCAGTATATCCTGGACATGAGTGAGGTAAGGGCATACCTGAACTCATTCCTGATCAACATGCTGTACATATCCTTCGTGATAATCGGCATCACCATCCTCGTCTACATTGTGTTTGTGAGGAAAATAGTCATCAATCCCCTGGGAAGCCTCACTGACTTCACACAGGAGATCACGAAGTCAAATGACTTCAGGAATCAGCGCATCAGTATAAAAACGGGAGATGAAATCGAATCCCTGAGCCAGGCATTCAACTTCATGCTATCAGAGCTGGAAAACTACATCGAGAACCTTTCCAGGGTCACGGCGGAGAAGGAAAGAATCGGTGCTGAGCTGGATGTGGCGAGGCATATCCAGGCTTCCATGCTTCCTTCCCTGTTCCCAGCATTCCCGGAGAGGGATGAGTTTGACATTTACGCGTCCATGACTCCGGCAAAGGAAGTGGGCGGAGACTTCTACGACTTCTTCCTTGTGGATGATGACCATCTTGCAATGGTCATGGCGGATGTGTCGGGAAAGGGCGTTCCCGCCGCCATGTTCATGATGCTTTCCAAGACATTGCTCAAGTCAGCGGCCCAGAGCGGTCTTTCCCCCAAGGGCATTCTGGAGAAGGTGAACAACCAGCTTTGCGAAAACAACGATGCGGAGATGTTCGTGACCGTATGGATCGGAATCCTGGAGATATCCACGGGAAAGATGGTATGTGCAAATGCAGGCCACGAATACCCGGCAATAATGCGCAGAGGCGGAAGCTTCGAGCTCTTCAAGGACAAACATGGCTTCGTGCTGGCCGGAATGGAAGGATCCAGATACAGGGAGTATGAACTGACCCTGGCTCCGGGGGACCGTCTCTTCGTATACACGGACGGAGTTGCGGAAGCCACCGACACCGGCAACAATCTCTATGGAACCGACAGGATGATCGAAGCCCTCAACAGGGCAAAGAATTCATCCTCCAGAGAGCTTCTTGAATCAGTTCATGCCGACATTGACTCGTTTGCAGGGGAAGCCGATCAGTTTGACGACATCACGATGCTGTCCATACAGCTCAGACAGGTAAAGAAAGCCTTTGAGGAAATATCCCTCACCCCTTCCCTTGAGAGCCTGGATCAGGTGACTGACTTCATCGATGACGTTCTTTTCAGGGGAGAACTGCCCAATAAGCTTATCTTCAGGATAAACATGGCCATAGATGAAATCTACTCAAATATCGCCCGCTACAGCGGAGCCACTGAGGCAAGGATAGGATGCAATGTGTCCGGAGGCAGGATAACCCTCCGCTTCATGGACAACGGAAGTCCCTATGACCCGACCGAAAAGGAAGACCCAGACACCACCCTGTCCGCGGAAGAGAGGGAAATCGGAGGCCTTGGAATTTTCATGGTAAAGAAGATAATGGACGATGTTGCCTACGAGTATAAGGACGGTTTCAACATCCTCACACT
>JALEVV010000057.1 GCA_022788185.1 Spirochaetales bacterium
GAGGAACCTGAAGTATCAGAGGAACCTGAAGTATCAGAAGAACCTGAAGTATCAGAAGAACCTGAAGTATCAGAAGAACCTGAAGTCTCAGCAGAACCTGAAGTATCTGAGGAACCTGAAGTAGCTGAGGAACCTGAAGTAGCTGAGGAACCTGAAGTAGCTGAGGAACCTGAAGTAGCTGAGGAACCTGAAGTCTCAGCAGAACCTGAAGTCTCAGAGGAATCTGAAGTATCAGAGGAATCTGAAGTATCAGAGGAATCTGAAGTATCAGAGGAATCTGAAGTATCAGAGGAATCTGAAGTATCAGAGGAATCTGAAGTATCAGAAAAGCCACAGACAGACGATAAGATTTCTGCCAGAATGGCTGCTTATCAGGGGGATCTCTTCAGTGATGCAGAGCCCGAGCCGGAGCCTATGATCATTGAAGAAGGTCCTGTGCTTCCTCCTCTGGTGAAGAATATTCTTTCCCTGCTCGGCAGCGACCACTGTGAGGCATTCGAAAGCTTCATAGATGAAGTCGAGGAGAATGTGCTTGATACCTTCGTGGGTGCAGTGAATAAGTGTCTGAACGACCAGAGAGCTGACCGTAAGGATAAGATGTTCACGATCTTTGACTACCAGCTCTCCGTAGTTGTTGCAATGGAGAAGAGACTTGATCAGCTGAGGATAAATGAGCTCAGGAACAACGTCGGCGGTGTCATGGTGTCCCAGGATGCAACGACATGGACCAGTCTCACGCTTACCTTCGATGATGACATGGAGCTGAAGCACGTGGCTCAGGAGGTAATCACCCCCAGGGATTTCAGCACATACGACTGGAAGATCGTGCGTGTCATCGGATCAAAGCTGAAAAACAGGACATGAGAAAGAGATACGATTTTACAAAATCACTGATTAAGAGGGCAGGAGCATTCCTGCTCTCTCACAGGGCAGAACGCAGGAATGTTTTTGACAAAAGTGCCAATGACTATGTGACACAGGCTGACCGGGAGTGTGAGCACCTTATCACCTCTGCCATCAGGGAAGCTTTTCCTGAAGATGGCTTCTACTGTGAGGAAAGCGGTGAGGAAAATGGTTCATCGGGTTATACCTGGGTCATAGATCCCATCGACGGAACTGTCAATTTCATGAATTCCTTTCCTCTTTACACAATCTCAATTGCCCTCTGCAGGGGCAGTGAGGCCGTGATGGGCTGTGTTTATGTGCCTGAGTATGATGAGCTCTTTTCGTCACTCAAAGGAGAAGGGGCTTTCCTGAACGAAGAGAGGATTCACGTCAGCAGTGAGACCAACATGAAGCGGTCCCTTGCACTCTGTGTACCTCCCCACAGGATGCATGAGCATCTTCCTTACTACATGGAACGCTATGACAGGGTACTCAGGGCAGTGTCCGACATAAGGTCCATAGGCTCAGCGGCCCTTTCACTATGTTATGTGGCATCAGGCAGGTGCAGCATTTACTATGAGCTGGGACTTCATGCATATGATTTCGCGGCGGGTGCGCTCATCCTCACCGAAGCCGGCGGATCATTCAGGTATGAAAGAAGAGGAGAGGTGATGTATGACATTAAATCCTCCTGTCCTCAGTTCTTCGAATCCTTACTGGAGATGACCAGGTGATTAAAGCAGTTTTATTTGATCTGGACGGTACGCTTTTTGACTCATCAAGCGGTATCTTCCATACGGCAAACCATACCATGAGGGTACTTGGTTTTGATGAATGCCACGATGAGAAGCAGCTACGCAAGTTCGTGGGTCCTCCCCTCAGGGAGTGTTTCCGCATTACCTTCGCAACAGAGGAAAAGTATCTGGACCGATGTGTTGAGGTTTACCGCGAGGAGTACCGGAAGACCGGCATGCACATGTGCTATCCATATCCCGGGATAACAGACCTGCTTAAGTGGCTTAAAGCTCATGGCGTAAAGACCGGTGTATGCACCCTGAAGTATGAAACCCTTGCCCGCGACATCATTGATGAAAAGGGAATGAAGGAACTCTTCGATGTGGTGTACGGCACTGACAGCGCCGGGAAGATCACGAAAGCCGATTCCATCAGGAAGGCGGTTGAAAGACTCGGAGTCGACGGAAAAGACGTTCTCATGGTCGGTGACACCATGAATGACCTGAATGGTGCAAAGGAAGCCGGAGTCCTTTTTGCAGGATGTACGTGGGGTTTCGGTTTTGAGAAAAAAAGCGATGTTACAATGGGCTTTCCCGTGGAATCAACAGATGATATAATGGAATATATCAGAAAGGAGAATAATCTAATGGAAATCAGAAAAATCAATACTTCTGCTGCTCCCGCAGCAATCGGACCCTACAGCCAGGCAGTTCAGTACGGTGACATCATCTTCTGCTCAGGACAGATTCCCATCGTACCTGAGACAGGTGCCGTCCTCGAGGGAAGTGCCGCAGAGCAGGCTGCTCAGTGCTTCAAAAACATTTCCGCAGTGCTTGCCGAGGCAGGAACAGACCTCTCTCACGTTGTGAAGGCAACAGTATTCCTGAAGGACATGAACGATTTCGTTCCCGTGAATGGTGTTTATGCCGAAGCATTCAGCGCAAGCGAAGTCCTTCCCGCACGCTCTGCAGTCCAGGTTGCAAAGCTTCCCAAGGACGTGAAGGTTGAAATCGAGGTTATTGCGGTTAAATAAACTCAGGTGAAATCCGCGAATACGGCGCCCGTGGCCCTCTGAAGGTCTGCGGGCGTTAATTTTAACTGAAGACCGCGCTTTCCCGCACTGACATGGATGTAATCCTCCAGCTCCGCAAGGGCCTCAATGAAGGTGGGATACTGCCTGATCATGCCAAGAGGGGAGCAGCCGCCCCTGATATACCCGGTGTACTTCAGAAGGAGATCTGTCTTCAGCAGTTCCAGCTCCTTTTCCCCTGTTAGTGCTCTTGCCTTTTTCAGGGATATGGTGAATTCAGCAGGAGTCACGAAGACATAGAGCTGATTTGAGGCTCCCTTCATTACGATGGTCTTATAGACCGTCTCGGGATCAAGACCTGCAGACTGGGAGGCATGGACGGCATCGAGATGATCCTCGTCCACTTCGTATTCAACTGTTTCATAAGCAATGCCTTTCTGTTCCAGCAGGCGCATTGCGTTGGTTTTCTGTTCTTTCATAAGCAAAGGGGCCGGTTTCGGCCGACCCCTATTGTAGCTTCACTCTCTGCTTACATCAACTGGCGGAACATTGCCTTGAAGTCATCAATCGATGCTTCCTTCGGGTTTCCGGGAGCGCATGCATCAGCAGCGGCACTCTGAGCGAGGAATTCAAGATCATCTTCCTTAATGGCTGCAAGCTTTGCGGGAATGCCCACATCCTCACTGAGCTTCCTGACTGCGGCAATTGCTGCTGCCCTGTACTCATCCTGGCTCATTTCATCAACGCCTTTTACACCCATTGCGCGTGCGATCTCGCGGTACTTCTCACCTGTGGTTTCCTTGTTGAAGTCCATTACGATGGGAAGCATCATCGCACAGGCAACACCATGGGGTGTGTCGTAGACTGCACCGAGGGTATGAGCCATGGAGTGGGCGATACCAAGTCCTACGTTTGAGAAGCCCATTCCGGCGATGTACTGGCCGAGGGCCATGCCTTCGCGTCCAGCCTTCTCATTGGCAACCGCACCCCTGAGGGACCTGGAAATGATTTCAATGGCCTTAAGATGGAACATGTCGGACATTTCCCAGGCACCCTTTGTGGTATAACCCTCGATTGCATGGGTAAGGGCATCCATACCTGTTGAAGCGGTAAGGCCCTTGGGCATTGAGCTCATCATGTCGGGATCGACGACGGCCACGACGGGCATGTCATGGGGATCGACACAGACGAACTTCCTTTTCCTTTCAACGTCGGTGATGACGTAGTTGATCGTTACCTCAGCGGCAGTACCTGCGGTCGTGGGAACGGCAATTATGGGAACGCAGGGCTTCTTTGTGGGGGCAACACCCTCGAGGGAGCGTACATCCTCGAATTCGGGGTTTGCGATTATGATGCCGATGGCCTTTGCAGTATCCATGGATGAACCGCCGCCGATGGCGACGATGTAGTCTGCACCGGATGCCTTGAAGGCTGCTACACCGTTCTGTACGTTTTCAATCGTGGGATTGGCCTTAATGTCGGAATAGATGTCATAGGAAAGGCCGTTTTCATCGAGGATGTCGGTAACCTTTTTTGTCACGCCGAACCTGATGAGGTCGGGATCCGAGCAGACGAAAGCCTTGCTGAAACCTCTTGCCTTTGCTTCATTGGCGATCTCCTTGATCGCACCGTAACCGTGGTAGCTCGTTTCATTGAGCATGAATCTGTTTGCCATTGTTTTCTCCTGAAAGTTTTAGATTTTATCTATAAAATTAATGCATTATCGGCCAAATGCAAGTGAAAAATAATGTAGTGATTGCAGTCTGCGGTATATGTTATTCTGTATTAATACCGTATTAAGCTGATATTGTAGGATGAGTCTGTCTTGTTGTATACTGTAACGACGTAGGTGGAATATGAAGAGAAAAATAATTACCTCACTGCTATTACTAGTTTTGACTTTCACTCTTTCCGCTGCCAATCAGGTGGTATCTTCAAAAAAGGCACTTGCATTTGATGCGGCCAGTGAATCTTACAAGGTTGTCCGGCAGGAGAGTTACCCTTCACAGTTGGGAAATGTGGTTCCGGCTGTAATGCCGGACAGGACATCAGCCGCTTTGGGTGACGTGAATTATCCTGTGACAGTCGGTGACGTGTACACACTGACATATACCGTTTCAGGTGCAACGATAGAGCTTCCGCTCCTTGTAACCCACTCAGGAACCATAACGGTTCCAAGCGTCGGTACCATATCCACAGTCGGCAGGACGTATATGGAGCTTAAGGATGCGGTTGAAAAGAGTGTCACATCGTACTATCCATACAGCAATCCGGTGCTGACACTGACTAAGACAGGTGTTTTCAGTGTCTATGTCTCAGGTGAGGTCCAGGCTGCAAGATATGCCGATTCATGGGGCCTTACAAGGCTTTCTGATCTCATCAGCCTTGCAACGGACATGGCTTCCACGAGAAGCGTGACGGTAAGAAACGGTTCAGGAGAGAAGACCTATGACCTTTATAAAGGTGTAAGGGAAGGTGATGAATCCCAGAACCCCATTCTCAGAAACGGTGACAGTGTTGTTTTTAACCGCCGTGAGTGTCTCGTGACGGTCGGAGGTGCGGTAAACCGCCCCGGCAGCTATCAGCTTCTTTCCGGCGAAGGTGTTTCTGCTCTCCTCAATTCCTACGCTGACGGCTTTTCATCCAATGCGGACCTCACGTCCATCGTGCTTCGCAGATACGAAGACGGTGCATACAGGGAGACGGTCATCACAGCCGACAGCGACATAAAGCTCAATGACAGTGACATAATATATGTGAACAGCCTCAGAACTGACCTGGGTTCGGTATCTGTCGAAGGTGCACTCCTCAACAGGGAGGGAACGACCCAGATCAGCGGAAATGCCAGTGCAAGCTACTACTTCCGCTTCGCAGAGGGCGATACCGTCAGGGATCTGGTTGAGGGTATGAGCGAATACTTCATTTCCGCAAGTGATCTTGCAGGTGTATATCTCATAAGGGGTGGGGAGAATATCGCACTGAGCTTCTCAGACATTCTCTACGGAAATGATGAGGCGGGAACAATGCCTCTTAAGAGCGGAGACCGCTTCATAATCCCGTTCAACCAGCTGGTCGTCAACGTCATAGGTGCCGTGAACAAGAGCGGTGTCTACGGCTACGTTCCCGGTAAGACCGCTTCCTACTACATAACACTTGCAGGCGGAATGTCCACTGACAGCAAAGGCCAGGATGACTTTACCGTTCGTGATAAATACGGTAACAAACTGAAGAACTCCGATCCCGTACCATCCGAAGCCGTGATCGAGGTCGAAAGGGACAACTTCGTCCGTAACCTCCAGCCGGCAGTTGCGGTAATCGGAATCGTTTCATCGGTACTCGCAATAGTATCAGCGACACTTGCCATCGTCGCACCGACAATCTACTGATCAGGGAGAGATGATATGGAAAACAGACAAATTGAAGATGATGAGATAGATCTCCTTGAACTGGTAAAATCGTGCTTCAGGCACAAGCTGATGATAGCGCTTTTCTTCGTGGTTGCCGTTGCGGCCGCAGTGGGTTACCTGATCATAACAGTACCCACCTATGAAGCCAGCGTAACCATCATGGTTAAGCCCATAAACAGTTCCACTGCATCACTCACAAGCCTTATCGGCGGCAGCGATCTCACTTCCAGCAAGATCGCTACCGAGATCGAGCTTATGAAGAGCAGGCTGAACCTGAATAACGCCCTTGCAATGCTCAATCTCGATGACTACGAGACCCGTGACGGAGTTAAGTACAGCGAGTTTGAGAAACCTCTTACGGCAAAGAGCTTCACCGAGAGCGTTACCGTTTCATCGGTCAAGGATACGAATCTTGTAAGCATTACCGTAAAGAACTCCTCACCTGAGTTCGCCCGTGATTATGCCAATGCGCTGGCTACTTCATACAACAACCTGCTTACCGACATTGCCAGAACGGCAACCCAGACAAGCCTTGAGTTCCTGGAAAACCAGATTCCTCAGAATCTGGCTGAGACGGAGAAGGCCACAAAGGCACTCGCCGAGTTCCAGGTTGAAAACAACATCATGCAGGTGACTCAGGACAGCAAGGAAGCTCTCTTAAGCTATAACTACCTGATTAAGAGAAAGGCGCCCCTCCTGCTTGAGATAGGGGAAGCGGAAGCAATAATCGCACAATATCCGGGGCTTCCCTCCTATGAGACGATAATTACCGATGAGAAGGTCAGGGCTTACTGTGATGACATCAGCAGTTCCCTTGAGGAGATCCTCCGCTATGACCTCCTGCAACTCTCGACACAGACCACTGCAGCAAAGACGACACTCAACACAAATCAGGAAAACAGGTACTTCAACCTGAACCAGAGTGTGGACTCCCTGAAGAAGGAGATGTCCCAGTATATCTCAGACAGTATCGATGCAGACCTTTCAACCGCACTTGCCTATGCCAAGGCAATGACACAGAAGATTGCGGCTGAGGTAGAAGTGAAACTGCTTGACGCTGAAGCCGAGAGGAACAGCGCATTCCTTGAGACCGTTCCTGAAATCGAACGTCAGCTTTCAGATCTTCAGACCCAGGTGGAGATCTACACACAGATGTCAGTCGCTCTGATGCAGATGCTCCAGGAAGCAAAGCTCAAGGAGTCCGCGATCAGCGACAACGTCAGTGAAATCGACATGGCAGAGCTGCCAGAAAAGCCGATTGCACCTAAGAAGGCAATGATTCTCATGGCTGCGGCCGTGCTCGGTGCAGGTCTTGGATGTCTTCTTGCCATCGTGATCGAATTCACGGACAAGAGTATTTACACAGTTGAACAGCTTAAGGAACTCCTTCCTGCTGACGTTCCCTTCCTTGGCTGGATCCCGATGATCAAGAGAAAGGAGAAGGAGCGTTACTTCGGTTCAGTTGTTCTCAGACAGCCCAATTCATTCGAAAGCGAGAAGTATAAGCATATTGCTTCCACGGCGCTTTTCGGCACCAAAAAGAAGAACCGGGTGATAAGCGTCTGTTCCTCAGGCATGAACATCGGAAAAACCAGTGTCATGGTCAATCTTGCGGTTGTTTTCGCCCAGCAGGGCAAAAAGGTCCTTCTCATTGACGGGGATCTCAGAATGCCTTCATGCGAATCCTTCTTCAACCTTGAACACGGCGGACTAGGATTTGTCGATGCGCTTGTGGACGATGTCCCTCTTGAGGAGTGCATTGTGCAGCCTGTGGCTGAGCTTTCTACCCTGCACCTCCTGCCCTGCGGCACGAAACCAAAGGTTCCGTCCATTGTGTTCGCACAGGAATCCTTCCCCGCTGTGATGGAAAAACTCAGGGGAATGTATGACATTGTCATGTTCGACGCTCCTCCTGTAAACTTCGCTGCTGAATTCATGGACATCGTTTCCGTAAGTGATGAGGTTCTCATCGTTGCAAGGGCCGGTATCACTCAGAAGGAATACATGAGTGAAGTGATTGAAACCGTGAAGAACACCAATGTCAGAATTACCGGTGTATGTCTCAATGCCTATGTGGACCAGAAGGGAGGTAAGAAGCAATCCTATGGATATGGTTATGAGTACTATTCAGGCAGTGGTTCTGACAGTGAGAATATCAGCAGTATCGTGAAGAAGATCAGCATATTCACTTCCCGCAGGAGTTTCTACAGAAGGAGATATAATCATGATCTCAGCTACCGTTCCAAGCGTAAGCTCACTGACAAGTTACCAAGAATTTATCCTTTCATTAAGGAAGAGGGTTCTGATACTTGATGTGATAATCAAAATCTGATATCTTACCCGATTTAGGAGATTACGATGAGTAGTGGAATTACAGACATCAGACACCGTTTGAGCAGTATGAGCACTTTCATTGTTTCCCTTTTCAAATATGATTTTAATGGTCCCGTTTTCTGATGGGACCTTTTTTTTGACGGAGGCATGATGGATAACGTTTTCAAGGGCCGTTCACTCACGGTCATCGAGGATTTCTCAATCGAGGAGAGAAGATACTTCTTTCAGAAGGTACGCATCTTAAAGGATGCGATCATCAGCGGTGATGAAAAGACCATGGATGAATTCAGGATCAATGATCCGGACTTCGGTATCTATGAGGTCTTCCTTGAGGACAGCACCAGGACCAAGGAGTCCTTCAGGAATGCGGCCAAGTTCCACCATGCAAAGGTTTCAGAGCTGCTCTGCTCCTCTTCATCGATCAATAAGGGTGAGAGCTATGCAGATACCTTCAATATGCTCTCCGGTTACTCCAACTCAATTTTCATCGTAAGAAGCAAGGTTGAGGGACTCTGCCGCTGGCTTGATGATGAGTCTGAGCTCTATACAAAGCGCAATAATCTTCCCTTCAAGCGTGCCTTCATCAACGCAGGTGACGGTAAGCATGAGCATCCGACCCAGGAGCTCCTCGATGAGTTCACATTCCTTGAGGACAACGGCATGAACTTTGATTCAATCCACGTTGCCCTTGTCGGAGATCTCTACCATGGAAGAACCGTCCACTCCAAGGCTGACGGCCTGAAGCTTTTCAATAAGGTCAAGGTTGACCTTATTGCTCCTCCAGAGCTGGCAATGCCTGAGAACTACCTGGAGAAGATGAGGAACAACGGCTTTGAAGTCCGTGAGTTTGCATCCATCGAGGACTATCTCCAGAGCAGTGATGTGGCAAAGATGTGGTACTTCACCCGTCCCCAGCTCGAGAGAATGGGTGAACGCATTCTTCAGAAGCAGGAGTTCCTGAGGAAGAGCATCACCTTCAGGAAGGAGTTCATCCCGATGCTTCCCGAAGGCACCAAGTTCTACCATCCTCTTCCCCGCCACAAGGAACACCCGACGATTCCCACATTCCTTGACAACACAAGTCTCAACGGCTGGGAGCGTCAGGCCATCAACGGCATGTACTGCAGGATGGTACTGCTTTCACTCATTGCCGGTAAGATCGGTGCTGACTTCGTACCCACTGAGACGGGAAAGAAGGAGGATGATGACGAGGAGTACATCATCAGCGTTCCCGTTTCCACCGTTAAGAAGAGCGATAAGAACTATTCAGAGGGTGTAAGGCCCATCACTGACGGTATCGTCATCGATCATATCTGCCGCGGGGAGACTCCCAGTGAGATCAGGAACCACATGAGACTCATCAGCAACGTCCTCGGTCTTGATGAGAGCAAGGGCGGTGAGTGGGTAAGCTGCGGTTCTGACGGCTCATACAAGGGAATCATCTTCCGTCCCGGTGATTATACCCTCTCAAGAAAGGATCTGAAGAGACTTGCTTCAGTTGCTCCCCACTGTACCCTCAATATCATCAAGGGCGGTAAGGTGGAAGCAAAATACAGGACTCATATGCCACCTCGTATCTACAACTTCGAGGATCTTTCCTGTAACAACGAGGCATGCATAAGCCATCCTGTTAACGGTGAAGGCGTTCCTGCCATGTTCCACAGGACGCCTGAAGGTACCTTCGAGTGTGCTTACTGCGGTAAGACCCACACATTCAAGGAGATCTGGAAGAGCAGGAGATAACAATCCTTGAAAGCGGGTATTTTCTAAAGTACAATATTAGGAAATGCCCGCAGAACAAATTATTAGCAGGAGAATACCATGAAGACAATTGAAGATATCACAAAGTACTATGGACCGCAGCTGGCCAAGGCAGCTTTCGAACTGGGAGCCATCAGGCTCAATCCCTCAAACCCGTTTACCTGGGCAAGTGGATACAGAATGCCAATTTACAATGACAACAGACAGTTCCTGGCCAAGGCAAGCTATCGTGCACTCATCTGCGATGCCTTTGCCGACATGCTCGGAGCCCTTGCCTTTGATCCCGATAATGTTGCAGGTACATCCACTGCGGGAATTCCCCATGCAACCACTCTGGCAGACAGACTCCACAAGCCCCTTTCTTACATCAGATCCTCCAGCAAGGACCATGGACTTGGCAACCAGATCGAAGGTCTTGGAAGGGATGGTTCCTACGGCGGTAAGAAGGTTGTCCTGATCGAGGATCTCATCAGCACAGGTAAGTCCTCCCTCCAGGCTGTTGATGCCATCATCAAGGCTGACGGTCTTGTTCCGTACTGCCTTGCCATCTTCACCTACGGCCTCGATGCCGCAACTGAAGCGTTTGAGAAGGTAACTCCCGTATGCGAGCCCTATACAATCCTCTCATACCCCGTCATGATCAAGACCGCCGTAGAGGTGGGATATATCTCCGACAGGGAAGCAGAGACACTCCATGAGTGGAGGGAAGCTCCCTTTGAATGGGGAATCAACCACGGCTTTGAAAAGGTAGAGAGGTGAACCAATGAGCTATATCGACATACTTCGTGAAAGTGCCGAGAGCACAGGCAACATCGTATGCATGGGACTTGATCCCCAGCTTCAGGCTCTCCCCGGAGAGGGCAGTGCAAGGGAGAGAATCAATGCATTCTTTGATGAGCTTTTCCACAGAATGAGACTTGAGGGTGTTTCACCCGCTGCATTCAAGCCGAACATCGGCTACTACAGTGCCCTTGACAATCCCAGAGAGGATGACTTCTCCGGCTCTCAGGCGCTCTGTGACGTTCTGGACATGCTTGATGCATTCTTCCCGGGTGTTCCCGTGATCCTTGACAGCAAGAGGGGGGATATCGCGAGATCAAGCCTTAACTATGCAATAGAAGCTTTTGACAAGTGGGGAGCCG
The DNA here is from genome assembly GCA_022788185.1 of Spirochaetales bacterium. Taxonomy (GTDB): domain Bacteria; phylum Spirochaetota; class Spirochaetia; order Sphaerochaetales; family Sphaerochaetaceae; genus Bullifex. The sequence goes on from JALEVV010000057.1 coordinate 11,295, forward strand.
CCGCAGTCACAATCTCTCCCTACATGGGAACTGACTCAATCTCACCATTTGCCTATGAGAACAAGGGCGTGTACATCCTCAACAGGACCAGTAACCCCGGCGGTGCAGTGCTCCAGAACCTCCATGTGATCGATCCCGTCGACGAGAAGGAGATCTATCCTCTCTACATTGCGGTTGCACACCTCATTGCCGGTATGGCTAAGGACAATCCCGGACTCGGTGCGGTTGTCGGTGCCACAAATCTCAATGAGCTCAGGGACATCTCCACATACTATGCAGGACGTGATGTGCCCATGCTCATCCCCGGTGTAGGCTCTCAGGGCGGAAGTGCTGAGGAAGTAATGGCAGCGCTCAGGGAAACAGGCTATGACGTCCGTCTTGCACGCATCAACAGCTCCAGTGCCCTTACCCATCCCTGGAAGAAGGCACCTGTTCCCGAAGATTACCTCGACATCTGCCTTGCAGCCATCAGGAGTCTTACGGAGAAGTGTTCTGTATGACGGAAAGAATCAGAAAACTCTTTCAGGCGCACCTCAGAAATGAGGTGCACTTTTCAACTGTAAGCGGTGTTGCCTCAACAAAGCCTGAGCTCATCAGGTACTTTGATGAGAATCAGCCCTCCATCGATGTCATAACGACAAAGAGCTTCCAGGTTAAGCCCAATCCCGGTAACAGGGAACCCGTTATATGTGAGATGGCTCCCGGTTCCTTCGGAAACTCAGTAGGACTCAGAAACCCTGGACTTGAAAAGAGTCTTCCCCCGATTAAAAAACTCAGAAAGGAAGGCCTCCGTGCGATTCTGAATGTGAGCGTAAGTGCTTCCAATCCCGAGGACTTCATCACACTTGTAAAGGCCTTTGACGATGTGGCAGATTCCATAGAGCTGAACTTCTCATGTCCTCACGCCAGTGCAGGCTTCGGCGCCTCAATCGGATGTGACATGAACATAGCTTCCCTCTATGTGAGCGAGATCAGGAAGGCATATCCCGAGCAGAAATCCGCTCTCCTCATCAAGCTCACACCCAACGTTCCCGATATCGGAGCCGTTGCAAAAGCCGTGATGGAAGCAGGTGCGGACGGAATCGTTGCAATCAACACAGTCGGTCCAGACATCCACATCCATGAGGAATCAGGACTTCCCATTCTCAACAACAAGCTGGGAGGAAAGGGCGGTAAGAGCGGTGTTTGGGTCCGTGAAAGGGCGATCGAAGCCGTGAGAAGCATCAGGGCAGCAATCGGTGATGACCCGATCATCATCGGTATGGGCGGTGTGTCCACAGCCTATGACGCCGCTGCAATGGTGACGGCAGGTGCTGATGCAGTTGGGCTGGGTTCCGTATTCGGAACTGTAAAACAGCAGGACTGGAGATCATACCTCGATTCCATGAAGGCTGAAACAGTTGATCTGCTTGCCGGTAAATCCATAGAGAATAAGGCCGCGGGATACATCGTTTCCGAAAACAGGATGCTTTACACGAAGCATACTGTGCTTTCAGCCGTGGAACATACAAAGGACATGCTCATCCTTACACTGTCAGGAACTCTTGACTGTCACGCCGGTGAGTTTGCATTCCTCTTCATCCCCGGTGTCGGTGAAAAACCCTTCAGTGTCGCACACAACACACCGCTTACTTTCCTTATAAGGAAGAGGGGAGCGTTTACTACTGCACTCTTTGACCTGAAGGAAGGTGACACGGTATACACAAGAGGACTTTACGGTGCATCCTTTGAACACAGGAAGGCCGGTAACGTCCTTCTCATAGGAGGAGGTTCCGGTGTTGCTGTACTTCCCTCCCTCTGCCGCATGATAGACGGGGACGGCTCAAGAGTCGATGTGCTTGTCGGCACCACGCTTGAGACAACGGGTGTGGACGGTAAGGCCCTCTTTGAGGATTACTTTAAATCCTTCGGTACATACACCGTAATTGCGGATGACGGAAAGCCCGGACGCGTGCTTGACCACATTGATGAGGTTCTTCACAGCGTTGACGACACATGTGTATATCTCGTCGGACCTGAGAAGTTCATGAGCATTGCCGCAAAGCGCCTGATGGAGAAGGGGATATCACGTGATATGATTTACCTTTCCATGGAACGCAGTACAATGTGCGGAATCGGAATATGCGGTGAGTGTGTCTGCGGAGACAGGCTTACATGTCAGTGGGGAACCTTCTTCCCTTACTCATACCTCGAAGATAACGCAGGAGAACTGCTCGTATGATTGATGCTCATGTTCACCTCCGTGATCAGGGCCTTGCATCCAAGGAAACAATCGCACACGGTCTTGCAGTTGCTAAAAGGTGCGGGATCACGAGAGTCTTTGACATGCCCAATACAAAGCCCGTACTGACCACAAGGGAAGCGGTCCTTGACCGCCTTTCCCTTGCCGGTGAGAGTGTGAAAAAGACAAGGGTTTCCTACCACATTCACATGGGACTTACGAAGGATCCTGAGCAGATAAGGGAAGCGGTAGCAACACATGCAATGCTTTTCCCACTGGTAATCGGACTGAAGATGTTCCTCGGAAACTCAACAGGTAACATGGGTATCGTTACGGCAGATGAACAGCGTCAGGTTTTGAAATGCCTCACTGAAAACGGATATAAGGGTGTTCTCACGGTACATGCCGAGAAGGAAGCGCTGATGAAGAATGAACTCTTCATCAAAGGTAAGGCCGATACCCATACTCTTGCCCGTCCAAGTGAAGCGGAAACGGAAGCGATTAAGGATATAATCGCAATCGTTAAGGAAACAGGCTTTGAAGGAACACTGCACATTGCCCACATCTCAGCCAGGGCAAGTGTTGAAGAAGTCGTACTAGCTAAAAGGGAAGGTGTGAAGATCTTCATGGGTGCAACACCCCACCATGCCCTGCTTTCCGTTGAGGATGCCAAGGATAATCCCTATCTCAAGGTCAATCCTCCGCTGAGAAGTGAAGCTGACAGGGAATTCATCTTCCAGTCCCTTCTGGACGGAACAATCGATTCCTGTGAGAGTGACCACGCTCCCCATACCCTGGAGGATAAGGATAATGGAGCATCTGGTCTTCCCGGATTCCCCGGAATGACACTGTTGCTGGACAGGCTCAGAAAGGCAGGTGCATCTGAGGAACGCCTTGAATCCCTGTTCGGAAAGAGCGTGCTTCGTGAATTCGCTCTTGATGATGAGGATGTCCTCCTTCCCAGGGATACCCTGAGACGGGTAAAGGCCTCTTCAGGTGAATACCCCTTTGATCCATACAAAGGCAAATACTGATAACAATCAATGCTGGCAGTTCAATATCCCGGATATGCTGCCAGCATTAATCTTGATCATGAACAATATTGAAAAAACTGTCATAGGCATAAAGTTCATAAGCGCTGTACTAATGCATTAACCAAGTCACCCTCTGGTCACACAGACATGATGATCTGATCAATACTTATTTCAGACAGCTGCCTGTTACCTCATTCTGTATCTAAATAAAAAAAACAAGCTTATATGAAGTTGTAAGTTAAATATAAGAAAAATATTTTCTGTAAATACATTTAAAACTTGAATTCTGCGGATTAAATTATTATCCTTCTCCTATATAGGAGGCTTGTAATGATCTGTCAGTTTTCGTTTCGTAATTATAAGTCATACAGAAAGGAAACCACTTTTGACTTCCAGGCTGCGGCAATTCCTGAATTCGCTGAATCGCTGCTGACCTGCAAGGCTGAGAATAAGGATAATAAGATTGTAACTGGATCGGTATTACTTCCGGTTGGTGTCGTTTACGGGCCAAACGGAGGAGGAAAATCCAACCTTCTCCGTGCTCTTTCATTCCTTATCACAACAGTGGTTAAACCAATAAATGACCTGCAGAAGACCCGCCGGAGCGTAATCATTCAGCAGGCAGTGGATTATGAGCCTTTCATGCTTGATGATGAGTCACGAAAAGAACCTTCCGTATTTGAAATCTTCTTCTGTCAGGGCAAAAATGAATACAATTATCAGCTGGCGTTGCTTAATGGGGAAATTGTTTCAGAATACTTGTACTGGAGAGCGATAGGAGGAAAGAGAACAGGTACTGTCTTTGAGAGGGAGTCTTCCGTAATCACTCTCGGTCCGTCTGTCAGTAAATCAGGTATAAACACATCAGTCAATCCCAAGATGCCTTATCTGTCATTTCTAGCAATCAATTATGATATACCTGTTATTGCTGAGGTTCAGAGCTGGTTTGAATCATGCATTATCAGAGATTATTCAAATCCTGCGGTTGATCGTGTCGTCATGCTTTCTCAGAATGATGACGTAAAAACCAAAATCATTCAGGCCTTGAATGATATGGGAATTGATCTTTCCGGGTATAGGTTTGATGACGAAGAAAAGGAGTTATATACTCAGAGGATGGTGAAAGGAAAAGAGTATGAGCTCAGGTTTGCCGATGAATCGGATGGTACCAAAAAGCTCATTGCAGCCTTGCCTGTTCTGATACTTGCATTGCAGGAGGGCCGTCTTGTCATTGTTGATGAACTTGATGCCAAACTTCATCCCAAGCTCCTGAGGTACATTATCTCGATGTTCAGGAACTCAAAACTTAACATTCATGGGGCACAGCTGTTATACACTTCCCATGATGTGACGACTATGAAGAATACTGTATTCAGAAGGGATGAAATCTGGTTCGCGGCAGAGAATGCAGAGCATGAAAGCGAGATTTATTCCCTGTATGACATACGCCGCGAGGATAATGAGCGGGTAAACAGTACAGCTGCATTTGACAAGCAGTATATGGAAGGAAGATACGGAGCTGATCCATATCTGACTAATATGCTTTCAGAAGGAGAATGGCCATGAGTCTGAAACCTCCGAAGAAGGGTGATATAAAGAAAAAATAGTTAAAAAAACGTATTGACCGCAAAATCAGAATTCAGCCAGAATACCATTTAATCGTTACCGAGGGGACAGCCACTGAACCTCAGTATTTTAAGTCAATGAAAGATATTATCAATAAGAAGTATCGTGAGCGTATAAAGCTAGAAATTTTTGGTGAAGGCGATAACACCCTCAGCCTTATGGAAAAAGCTTTAAAATGTTAATGATACCTTTATTTGTCTGACATCTGCTAATAATAATGTCGTTATAAAAAGATAATAGCTAACCAGTTTTGTCTTGAGGGTTGGAGTCGATCAATTTAACATATAAGGCAAGACTGCAAAAAAAAGGAGCAGCAACAATATCCAACATGGTTCGCCTCCATGATATCGTTGCCACCCGACTATGATAATAATACCCGAAGCGGAATACACATTCAATAATATGTGTTTGTAATTTCCGGCAATCCACCTGTTCTGCCTGGTTGGAGACTGTCCGGAGAAGGCTATGCGGTACGATATGTAAGATTTGATACCGTCCTGCCTGAAGAGCTGACAGACTTCAGCAAAGACATTAATCCGCCATGCAGGATAAAGATGCTTGTACCAGTTTATAAGGCAGTTAACATCAGAACAGGGGATTGCCGGTATCACAGGGGCCTTCCGCCGTTCATCATTCCATTCAAGCATTACAGCGCCGCAGACATACAGAACGGTGTGGAGAAAGGTGTGTGCGGGGACGTGGGAGCAGAGGAGTCAACAATAAGGCGATGGCAGGTATGGTTTGCCGCAATACTCGGTGCAATCGTAGCAATGCAGATCCATGAGGATGAAATCCGGGGCATGGAAACCGGTATGAACGATGCATACAACCGATACAGGGAGCTTCATGGGCCGTTCTGGCTTATATTCTTCATCAAAACATCAGAACCGCCGTGGCGGTACCCAACGAGTTTGCATCCACTGTCGCAGGCAGTACCTCCTATAGTGTCAGTCAGGGAGGAGAATGCCGGTGAAAAAGAGAACGGAGGCTGCCCGCAGCCGGGTTGCGATGGAACGGAGCCTCATGATACTGCCACTGCTGGCAACGGATCTCAGCAGAGCCGACCGTAAAGCCCTTATGGAGAAGACGGCCAGGGACAACGGTCTGAGTGTCCGTACGCTGCAGAGGTATTTGAAAAAATACAGAAAGGAAAACATTGAGGGACTCAAGCCGAAAGCCACAAAAGACAGGGCGCGGAAAGCGATATCGGAAGAGGTGCTGTCGAAAGCCATAGAGCTCAGGCTGGAACTTCCAAGCCGCAGCGTGAAGGACATCATCTACATCATGGAAACCAATTCCGTCATCGCCCGGGGAGAAGTAAAAAGGCCAACCCTGCAGAATTATCTTCAGGAGGCCGGATACGGGCTTTCACAGATGAAAAGGTATGTGCCTTCCATGGGGCAGAATGCTGCCAGAAGATTCCAGATGAGCCACAGGATGAAGCTCGTGCAGGCGGATATAAAGTACGGACCATACATATACAGGAACGGCCGGAAAACAACCCGTGTTTACTGGATAGGATGGATAGATGACTATTCCCGCTTCGTGCTTGGGGGAAAGTTTTACGAAACACAGGAGGAGAAAAACGTCGTTGACTCACTTCAGGACGTGATAAGGAAGTACGGGATAATGGATGCGCTTCTGTGCGACAACGGGTCCCAGTATATAGGCAAACACCTTCATGCAATGTGCAGGAACCTTGGAATAAGGATTAAGCATCTGGTACCCCTGAACGCGGCAGGTAAGGGCAAAATTGAGAGGCTGAACCGGGACGTGGACCATTTCAGCCAGGAATGCAACCTCATGAAGTGCGGCAGTCTGGAAGAAATAAACGCCTATTTCATCACATGGCTTGAAAAGAAGCATCAGGATTCGCCGCACAGCTCCCTTGAGGAAGGGAAAAGCCCCAGAACCGTATTTGATGAAGACGTAACCCACCCTCTGGTCCATGTTCCGGAAGAACTGATTAGGGAAGCGCCTTATGTGGAGGAGCTGAGAACTGTCAGGAACGGATGCGTATCCGTGGACGGGATTAAGTTCGAGGTCCCGGATTCAGGTCTGGATGGAAGACCAGTGACCGTCAGATGGGGATGCAGGAAGCCTGATGAGGTTACCGTAAGAAAGGATGGCTTTTCATCCGTCACCGCAAAGCGTCAGGTAATTACCGAACATGTGGACTATAAGCGCCGTATTACCGCAGCGGCCGAACTTGAGAGACGCAGGGCCGCCTCATCCGGTTCCAGCCTTCTTCAGGCACAGCGAAGGGACTTTGAGTCGGAGCATCCTGATTCCCAGCGCTTCAGTCAGGCACATCCGTTAAGCGAAACAACCGATACGGTCATTGACGGAACTGCCACGGCGGTAATTAAGTTCTCTGTCATGGAAAAGGAGGAAAACAAATGAGCAGGACACCATTCAGCAAGGATATTGAAACAGATTCCCTTATGAGGAGTGAAAACTTCAATGAGGCGCTTTCCCGCCTCAAATATGCGGTACAGAACAACAGGTTCGCGATACTCACCGCACCTCCCGGATGCGGAAAAAGCACGGTGGTAAGGACGCTCAGGCATGAACTGGATCCC
>JALEVV010000087.1 GCA_022788185.1 Spirochaetales bacterium
CAGCGGGTGCTCGAAATCAAGCACCGCTTCCTTCTGCATCTGATTGAGGGATGAGAGTATGTCGGACATTATTTAACCTTTCTTATGAGTACTGCCTCAAGGTCTACGCCGCGCACCGCACGGATTCCGACCTCGACCACGTCGCCGGGAGCGATTCCCTCGCCCATTATGACCGTGAGGCCGTCAACCTCAGGTGCCTGGGAGTAGATTCTGGCGATGGATAGATCCTCACCCTGGATGTTTTCCTCCACCAGGGCAGTGTATTTCTTACCGACAAAGCCCTTAAGACGCTCCTCGGTGATGGCACTCTGGAGCTCCTCAAGCTCATTCTTCCACCTTGCGGCCCTTTTCACGGCCTTCTCATGGGCTTTTTCGTCCCTCATGTCAAAGGCAGGAGTGTCCTCCTCACGGGAGTAAAGGAAGGAGCCCATCCAGTCAAAGCGGGCCTGGCGCACGAAGGAGAGAAGCTCATCAAAGTCCTCCCTCTCCTCACCGGGGAAGCCGAGCATAAGGGTGGTCCTGATGACCGCTTCGGGTATCTCGCTTCTTATCCTGTTTATAAGGGCAAGGTACTTTTCGGTGTTTCCGAACCTTCTCATCTTCCGCAATACCCTTTCGCTGGAGTGCTGGAAGGGAATGTCGAAGTAGGGAATTATCTTCTCGCTGTTCTTTACGATGGAGATAAGCTCCTCAGGGAAGGTATCGGGGTGGATGTATAAAAGTCTCAGACGGAAGTCCCCTTCAAGGGATGCAAGCTTTGTAAGCAGATCGCAGAAGTGGCTCTTTCCGTCGAAATCGGTGCCGTATGCCCCCAGATCCTGGGCGATCAGGTTTATCTCAAAGAAGCCTTTTCTGATAAGCTCCTTTGCCTCATCTATGATTCTATCCTCGCTTCTGCTTCTGAGACCGCCCCTGATAATGGGAATGGCACAGTAGCTGCACCGGTGATCGCACCCTTCGGAAATCTTGAGATAGCATGAGCGGGGCATTGAAAGGTACTCCTCCCTCTCATCCTTCTCCCTGTCCGGATCGGGATATTCCGGCTTCAGTACGATCTGGTCATCACCCTTATCGAGACTGTCCAGCACGTCGGAAAAGGCGGCGAGATCGCGGTTTCCGAAGATGGCATCGGCCTCCTCCAGCTCCAGTTCCTCCGCATAGCGCTGGGCAAGACAGCCTCCCAGGACTATCTTCGCATCGGGATAAGCCCCCTTCAGGGCAAAAAATGTGTTTATTGATTCTTCCTTCGCGCTTTCTATGAAACCGCAGGTATTTACAAAGATTAAATCGGCGTCCTTCGCCTCAGTCACTCTTACATAACCCTTTTCCTTCGCGATCGTCAGCAGGACCTCGCTGTCGACCTGGTTCTTGGCACATCCAAGACTCTCGATGTAGATCTTTTTCATGAGTGAAACTTTACTTATTTTGCCACCGATATGCAAGGATTAATGGAAGACGGAAATGACATCGCTCCGGTGATTGCGCCGGATGGAAAAATATACGGTTTTCCATACATGCATGAGATTATTGTATATACGGTATGGAATACATACAGTTTTTATGGAATATGAATTTTTATGCAGATTATTGCATATTTTTCCGATGGCTGGTAGTATCACTAGGAATATACTTTTTTTTCAGAGGGCCTATGACAAAATACATCATCAAAAGACTGATAGGCATGATCCCGACCATGCTGATCATCATCACTCTCAGCTTCTTCATCGTCAGAATCGCCCCCGGTGGACCGTTTGACGGAGAAAGAGCCCTTCCTGAGGTCGTCAAAAGGAACATTGAGGCAAAATATCACATGAACGAACCGCTCTGGCAGCAGTACGGGCGTTATCTTTTCGACGTTCTCAGGGGAGATCTCGGACCCAGTTACAAGTACAAGGACCATGACGTCAACTCACTGATCTTCAACTCCATCCCGAACTCAATCATCCTGGGCTGTATCGCAATGGCCCTTGCCCTGCTCTTCGGAGTAGCCTTCGGTATTATTGCCGCGGTCCGGCAGAACACGCTCCTGGACTACATACCGATGGGAATAGCGGCATTGGGACTATCGGTCCCGCTCTTCGTGGTCGGTCCGCTGATTCAGTATATATTCGCCATGAAGCTGGACTGGTTCCCGACTTCAGGCTGGTTCACTGAAGGTCTTGGCTGGAAGACAATAATCCTTCCCTCCATCGCCCTGTCCTTTGCCTACTATGCGGATATCGCCCGTCTTACCAGATCATCGATGCTTGAAACCCTCAGGTCCGACTACATCAGGACCGCCAAGGCCAAGGGCATGAGACAGAGCGTCATCATCTTCAAGCATGCCATGAAGGGTGCCATGCTCCCGATCGTCAGCTATCTCGGACCCGCTTTCGCAGGCATCATCACGGGTAGTATCGTCGTCGAACAGGTATTCCGTGTTCCCGGACTCGGAAAGTTCTTCGTTCAGTCCTCATTCAACCGTGACTACACCCTCATCGTAGGCGTAGTCATCGTCTATTCCGCGATCCTCATCGTCATGAACTTCATCGTCGATGTCGTCTATGCACAGCTGGATCCCAGGATCACATATAAATGATCAGGGAGGAAAATTGAAATGCTGAAAAGAAAAAAAGAACAGACAGTAAACGAGTTCAACCAGGTGGTTGTGGGAAACAGCCTCACCAAGGAAGCGTGGAAGCGCCTTAAGAAGAACAGGATGGCGGTTTTCGGCATGATCGTCGTAATCATCTATGCGATCATCTCCTTCTCCGCATCCCTCCTTCCCATCTACCCCTACGATGAAAGTGTCATCGACCACCAGCACCTGCGCCCATCCTTGACCAAGACCTCGGGCGAGCTGATGCTTGAGCAGCAGTACAAGAACCTCTACTTCAAGGCCTGGAGGGCAGGACGTCTCGTCCTCACCCCTGAGGAAGATGAGATGATAGAGGCCCTCATCCTGAAAAACGAGACCAACAAGGTCTGGGATTACCTCTACAGCAAAGGTGAGGCCCAGAGGGAAGCGGGAACCTTCGAGTTCAACTCCTCCGAGCAGAAGACCATCGACAAGTATGTGGACAAGATCAACACGGAAATCCAGATTACCATCAATACCCTCTACTACATGAAGGACGGAAAGAAGCTCAACCTGAACAAGGTTGACTACGACACCCTCCTCGCGCTCTACTGCGGTGAAGTAAAGATGGACAGGGAAGTCGTGGAGACTGCCCTCACCAAGGAGATAACAAGCCAGGTGACCAACACGGTCAAGGCCAATCTCGGCGAGGATGCCACTCAGGACGACATCAACTCAGCTGTCGCGCTTGAGATGGAAAACATGTCCAGGAAGGATTTCGAGAGCAAAGCTTGCGAATCGATCATCGGAAAGCTTGAGACAAGTGCCAAGAGGACCATTGAGAAGAAACTCAAGGAGCAGATTGCAGAGTCCTCCGTCGAGTTCCCCTACAAGGGCATGTATGACGTCAATGACCACATCAGCGCCAACATCAATGCAAGCCTTAAGCACATGAGACGCTACTTCCTCGGAACCGACTACCTCGGACGTGACCTGCTTTCAAGAATCATCTACGGTGGACAGGTTTCAATCGCCATCGGTCTCATCGGAACGATCACATCGGTCATTATCGGTATTCTGGTCGGTGCCGTTGCGGGTTACAAGGGCGGTAAGCTTGACTACTATCTGATGAGATTCGTCGACATCATGTATGGTCTTCCATACATGCTCCTCGTCATCATCTGCATGGCCATCTTCGGACGTGAGATCTTCAACCTCTTCTTCGCTCTGGCAATGGTATCATGGCTGACGATCGCACGTATGGTAAGAGGTCAGATCATGAGCCTCAAGAACCAGGAGTACGTGGAAGCGGCAAGAAGCATGGGTGCATCAACCTCACACATCATCCTGCGCCACATGGTCCCGAACTCCCTCTCGGTCATCATCGTATATTCAACGATCAGGATTCCGGCATTCATCATGCAGGAAAGCTTCCTTTCATTCCTGGGTCTCGGTGTCCAGGCACCCTATGCATCATGGGGATCCCTCATCGGTGACGGTGTCACTTCAATGACACTCTACCCCTGGAAGCTCATCTGTCCTTCGATTGCGATGATCATCTTCCTCTTCGCGATGAACTTCTTCGGCGACGGTCTCAGGGACGCGTTCGACCCGCAGAGCAAGAACCAGTTATAAGGAGTGCCTAAATGAGCGAGAATTCAAAACCGGTACTGGAAGTCAAGGGACTCCAGACATATTTCAAGACGGATGCCGGTATCGTGAAGGCCGTTGACGGCGTTTCCTTCACGGTACACGAGGGCGAGACCATCGGCCTCGTAGGCGAATCAGGCTGCGGAAAGAGCGTAACGAACCTCTCCATCATGCGCCTCGTTCCTTCCCCTCCCGGAAAGATCGTTGGAGGAGAAGTCCTGTACGAAGGCCGTGACATCATGAAGATGAGTGAGAAGGAACTCAGGACGATCAGGGGAAACAACATCTCCATGATCTTCCAGGATCCCATGACCAGCCTTAACCCCTTCCTCAGGATCTCAACCCAGATGATCGAGACCATCAGGCTGCATCAGAACCTCTCAAAGCAGGAAGCGCGCGAGAAGGCAATCAAGATGCTTGCCGAGGTAGGTATCCCCTCACCTGAGAAGAGAATCGACTGCTATCCCCACCAGTTCTCCGGTGGTATGAGACAGCGTGTCATGATCGCAATGGCCCTGAGCTGCAATGCAAAGGTCCTCATTGCCGATGAGCCCACAACTGCCCTGGACGTAACGATCCAGGCCCAGATCCTTGAGCTCATACAGAAGATAAACAAGAAATTCAGGACAGCCGTAATCCTCATCACCCATGACCTGGGTGTTGTTGCAGGCATGTGTGACAACGTCTGCGTAATGTATGCAGGCCGTATCGTCGAGCAGGCACCCACAGAGGAGCTCTATGCATCCCCGTCCCATCCCTACACCCAGGGACTCATCGCATCTGTTCCCAGAATGGATGAAAGTGACAAGGCAAAGAGGCTCTTCTCCATTGAAGGACAGCCGCCAAACGTCATCGACCTTCCCCCGTGCTGCCCCTTCCACCCCAGGTGCCATAAGAAGATCGGCATCTGTGAGCACATGTATCCGCCCGTGAAGCAGCTTTCCGAAACACATACCTGTGCATGCTGGCTCCACGCAAGTGAGGAAGAGAGAAAAAAGGCCCTCGAGGAGGTGAAGAAAAATGGCTGAGGAAAAGAAAGTATTACTGGAGGTCAAAAACCTCAAACAGCACTTCCCCATTGACGGTGGCGGCATCTTCAAAAAGCAGATTGGTGCCATCAGGGCCGTTGACGGAATTTCCTTCACCGTGCACGAGGGAGAAACCCTCGGTATCGTAGGTGAGTCCGGCTGCGGTAAGTCCACCTGTATCAGATCCCTGTCACAGCTTTACAAGCCCACTGACGGTGAGGTCATCTTCCAGGGTGTTGACCTCTGTAAGGCCGATAAGAAGACACTACTCCGCCTCAGGAAGGACATCCAGATGATCTTCCAGGATCCCATGGCATCCCTTGACCCCAGAATGACGGTCCGCTCGATCATTGCCGAGCCACTCAACATCTATAACAGGAGAGGTCTTCTCGATCACAAGTGGACCGTTGAGGAAATTGAGGCAAGAGTTGAGTACCTCATGGAGAAGGTCGGTCTCAACAAGACCTTCAAGAACAGATATCCCCATGAGTTCTCAGGCGGTCAGAGACAGAGAATAGGTATTGCAAGAGCACTTGCCCTTTCTCCGAAGATCATCCTTGCAGATGAGCCTGTTTCAGCACTGGACGTTTCCATCCAGGCGCAGATTCTCAACCTCATCAGCGATCTTCAGAAGGAGCTTGGCATTACCTTCATCTTCATCGCCCATGACCTGGCAGTCATCCAGCACATCAGTGACCGTGTCGTTGTCATGTACCTGGGCAAGGTAATGGAAATAAGTAAGGCAGAGGAGCTTTATCACAATCCGAAGCACCCCTATACCACCGCCCTGCTCTCCGCAGCACCCATCCCCGATCCCGTCAAGGAGCGTTCAAGACAGAGAATCATCCTCTCAGGCGACGTGCCTTCCCCTGACAAGGAAAGGAAGGGATGCTACTTCTACGACAGATGTCCCCACAGGATGGAGCACTGCAGCTGCCACATTCCTCCCATGTTCGATGTGGGACCGGAGCACAAGGTTGCCTGCTGGCTCTACGATCCATCGGTTGATAAATCCAAAAAGAAATGATGATATGACAGTCTCACGAATCGTGAGGCTGTTTTGTTTTATCGGAAAAGAAAGTCGGGTAACAGCCAAAAATGAGAAAACTGTTCAGAAGTCGTATGGAATAGTCAGTATTCGACCTGAATTACCATCTGCAGGAATCTTTCACTGAGTCGTAAAAACTTTTACCCATCTGAAGATTCTCAGGAATTCGTTTTTTTGACAAATATGCATCTCTATAAATTCACTCCTGAGAGAAGAGCCTTCGTATACTCTTATCATATCTTCCCGTGAAGGCAGTGCCTCAAGTCTGATGACATATATCCTTTTATATCGGAATGGAAGCCCTTCAGCTTTTCCTTTAAAGCAGCGTTGGGTGATGCATTCCATGAGTCAGCATAAAGACATTGAACCTCTACCTTAAGCAGGTAAAGAACTGTCAGAAGACTCTTTTAATGTTGGTTCTGATGTCTCTTGGTCTGTCGACATAGTACTCAAGACCGGTATATGCGGCCATGAGGGGAGCAAGACGCTCGAGCTTTCCCGCAGAAGAGCGCTCACTCATGATCTCGAGATCATGCTTCTCATCCTCATCAGCCTTCATCCTGATCGATAGCACGCAGAAGGGCCTGTGAGTGAGACTGGGCTTCTGCTCCATGCCGGGGTGGATGCCCTTGACGAAGTGCGTGAGCTCAATACGTTTTATATCGTCATAGGCATAGCTTTTTCTGTAAACAAAGGGACCAAGGCCCCAGATGCATGTAAAGCATTTCCTTTCATTGTCCATGATCCACTCATCGCGGTAAAGCGCGATGAGAAGTGCCAGGAGGGAAAGAATAAGCGGGAAAATGTAGCTCGGATGCCATCCGTCCTCACTCAGCGCTATAAGAAAGCCAACTGCTATGAAGAAGGCAAAAACACCGCATATGGCCCTCATGATTCGGGAGGGTCCGTACACTGCCTGATTCTTTTTTTCCCTTTCCTTAAGATCATATGTGAACATATATATGAATATAACGTTATATGGACATTGAATCCATACGGCTATATCATCAAATCCCATGGAACGGACGATAAACGTATATTCAGGCAAGGGCAACAGGGAACGCAGGCTGATTAAGGACGAAATAAAGACAGTGCTGAAGAAAAGCAGATACTGTTTTTTCGCATCCCATAATTTCGAAGTAATCTTTGCAGAGCTTAAGGAAGACACTCTCGGCCTGGCATATCCCCAGGAAGAGCTCATCCTGCTCTCATCAAAGCTTCTCAATGCGGAACATGCAACCATCAGGAACATAGCACTTCATGAGGTTGCACACATCATCGAGTACAGGTCAACCGATTCCTCGGGTCATGGTCCCGAGTTCAGGAGAATATGCAGTGACCTCGGCATCGATGAGGACTACTCCCGGGCAAGGGTCGACATGGCAAAGCATGACAGGCTTGTGGACAGGATAAGCAAGCTTGAGGCACTTTCCCACTCCCCCTTCTCCGAGGAAGCGGCATCTGCAATGATGAAAATCCGTCAGCTTACGGCCCAGTACGGCATTGATGTGGATAAGGACGGTGAGGACAGAATCTGTTCCACGGTCCTTCTGGTCACAAAGCGCTATTCGACAAAGGCAAACCTGCTTGTGAACATCGTGCGGGAGCTTACGGGCATATACATCGTCCTTGATCATAAACAGGACGGCATTCATGTCACCGCATACGGCTCCTATGAGACACTGGAGGTCGCTGCATACCTTTATGATTCCCTGCAGTACAGAATGGACTTTGAACTGAAGATGCTGAAGAAAGCCAATCCGGGTGCATTCAGGGGCACTGCCGCAACGAACGGCTTCTATCAGGGGGTGCTTGAAGCCATTATCAGGAGGAAGGAGGAAACCCAGGAGGACATAACTGCCGGGAAGGAGCTTGTCATCGCTCAGAACCGATATGAGGAGCTAGCCCAGAAATACTATTTTGATGACCTGGGACTGAAACTGTCCCATAGGAAGGGCGGTTCCTTCAGATACGATCCGTCATCCCTTGAGGCCGGACGCGATTACGGCAAGGATCTGGACACGAGGCCGGGGATAAAAAACGAATCAACACTGTTTCTTGAGTAATAATTTCAGCCGACAGAAGAATATCATATAAACTGTATATTTATACAAAAACATGAAAATATTGTGTTCTTTTGTTGGTTTTTTTGTTTATTTCAACTTGTCATAAGAGCCATTATAAACTATGCTTAAAACAAGTATATTCCATAACCAAGGAGAATTGGCAATGAAAAAGATCATTACAATAGTAATGTGTGTCCTCCTCGTTTCCCTTGCTCTCGTATCATGCGGCGGTAAGAAAGAGGCAGCATCCACACAGGCAGCTACAACAGCTCCTGCTACTACAACCACAACAGCTCCTGCAACAACAACCACAGTCAAGGCTGAAGCTCCCAAGGCTGAGGCTCCTAAGGCTGAGACACCGGCACCTGTCGCAGAGACACCGGCTCCCGCAGCTCAGGCAGCTGAAGATAAAGTTGTTTTCAGGATTTCCAACGGTGCAGAACCCGAGTCACTCGACCCTGCTAAGATCCAGGGTGTTCCTGAACACAGACTCTATGAGGCTCTCTTCGAAGGTCTCATCGTTTACGATCCCAAGACAGCTGACGGAATCCCCGGTCTCGCAGAGAGCTGGACAGTTTCCGAAGACGGCAAGCAGTACACATTCAAGCTGAGAAAGGCCAACTGGTCTGATGGCACACCCATCACTGCAAACGATGTTGTTTACTCATGGCTCAGAGAGCTCGCTCCCGAAACAGCTTCTCCTTATGCATGGTTCCCCGTCATGTTCCTCGAAGGTGCAGAGGCTTACAACGCAGGCGAGGCTGATGCTTCAGCAGTCGGTATCCGCGCTCTTGACGACTACACATTCCAGATGGACCTCATCGGACCTCTTCCGTACGTTATCGGTGCTCTCGGACACTACTCATTCGCAGTTGTTCCCCAGCATGCAATCGAGAAGTATGGTGATGCATGGGTTCTTCCTGAGAACTTCGTAGGTAACGGTCCTTACGTTCTCAAGGAGTGGACACCGCAGTCCAGAATCGTTTGTGAAAAGAACGAAGCTTACTGGGATGCAGATGCTGTCAAGCTTGATGAAGTCATCTTCTACGCTTCTGACGACGACAACACCAACTACAACATGTACATCGCAGGTGAGATCGACTGGCTCACAGGCATTGCTCAGGACAGACTTGAGTCTGCTCAGATGAGAAATGACTACCAGGTTGCTCCTCAGCTCTCCACATACTACTACACCATCAACACAGTTAAGGCTCCGTTCGATGATCCCCGCGTCAGAAAGGCTCTTTCCTATGCAATCGACCGTGAGACACTCGTTGAGTCAGTCACTAAGGGTGGTCAGCTCCCCTGCTGGGGTATCGTACCTGATATGGCCGGCTATCCTGGCCTCGGCGAAGCTCAGTTTGATCCTGAGTACGCACAGCAGCTCCTTGCTGAAGCAGGTTACCCCAACGGCGTAGGTTTCCCCGAATTCAGTCTGCTCTACAACACAAACGATGCTCACAAGCAGATTGCAGAGTTCGTCCAGAGATGCTGGATTGAGAACCTCGGAATCAACGTTGAGCTCGAGAACCAGGAGTGGGCTACTTACCTCGCCAACAGAAATGCCGGTAACTTCGATGTTGCAAGAGCAGGCTGGGTAGGCGACTATCAGGATCCCAACACCTTCCTCGATATGTTCGTCACAGGTGCAGGTATGAACGGTGGTAAGTACTCCAACGACACATACGACACACTCATCAACGAGGCTGCAAGAATGGAAGCTGGTCCGGACAGATTCGAAGTCCTGCTCACAGCTGAAGATATCCTCATCAACGAAGATCAGGCTATCATCCCGTTCTACTTCTATGTCTCTCAGAACATGATCGACACCAACAAGTGGGGCGGCTGGTATCCCAACACAATGGACTACCATCCCACAAAGGATATCTACCTCAAGTAGTATCTGTGTCAATCACACAAAGCCACCTGCAATTGCAGGTGGTTTTTGTTTGTACCTGTGTGCTCACTGCTTATCCTTTTGTCTCAGGCTGATTGTTTTTATTTCGCTTTGTGATACAATCGGATTTTATGATAAAGCTTGGAAAAGTCCCCATTGGCGGACGTGTCATGATACCGTCAAGCAAGAGCCAGACCATAAGGGCCCTGCTGATAGCAACCTTCGCGCGTTCCGTTTCAGTGATACATAATCCCCTTCAGAGTTCCGATACAGAGGCATGCCTTTCCGCATGCAGGACTCTCGGGGCAGAGATTACTTTCTCAGACGACGGTTCCTTCTGTACCGTTGATTCCAGAAACCTGAACGTAAAGGGTAAAACCCTTACTATCGACACTATGAACAGCGGTACTACCACTTACCTGCTCTATGGTCTGCTTGGAACCCTTGACGCGGAGCGTATAACGCTCACGGGCGATGAGCAGCTGAACAGACGACCCATTCTGCCCCTGGTGAATGCCTACAGATGCCTTGGCATGGATGCAGAGCTTTCAGGTGAGTGTCCTCCGGTTACGATAAGCGGCACTCTTCTGGGTGGTTCATGCTCGATTGAGTGCAGGACAAGTCAGTACCTTTCATCCCTGCTCCTTTCCCTTCCGCTTGCTGAAAAGGACAGCATCGTTGACTGTCCGCTGCTCTATGAAAAGCCTTATGTCAGGATGACACTCCAGTGGTTGGACAGGCAGGGCATTGAGTACTCGATAAGCGATGATCTTCAGCACGTAGAGATAAAGGGAGGACAGCACTACAGGGGTGATGAAGTAACCGTAACGGGAGACTTCTCCTCCGCTTCATTCTTCTTTGTCATGGCCGCTGTCACGGGATCATCGGTAACAGTCGACGGTCTGGACAGAAAGGATGTTCAGGGTGACAAAAGGATACTCGACGTCCTCTCCGAGATGGGATGCACCGTAAAGTGGGATGGATACAGTGTAACGGTTACTGGCCCGGAACACCTCAAGGGCGGCACCTTTGACCTTAACAGCATGCCCGACACCCTTCCGATCCTTACCGTTGCGGCCCTTAAGGCGGAAACGGACACGGCCTTCATCAACGTGGCAAATGCCAGGATCAAGGAGACTGACCGGATTGCATGCATGAGGGAGAATCTTGAGGCCCTCGGAGCCGAGGTTACCGAGCTTCCCGACGGTCTTGTCATAAAGGGAGGCGCCAGGATCAACGGCGCACCCGTGAAGGGCTTCAAGGATCACAGGATAATAATGGCAATGGCAGTAGCATCACTCATGTGCAGTGATGCACTTACAATCGATGACGAGAGTGCGTCGGCAGTCACTTTCCCCACGTTCTTCCGTCTCTTTGAATCACTTAAAAAGGAGAACTGAAATGAAAAAATATGATCTCAGATCAGATACGATAACACTGCAGACTGACGCCATGAGAAAGGCCATGTACATGGCAGAGGTCGGCGATGATGTCTACGGAGAGGATAAGACGGTTAACCGTCTTCAGGACATGGCAAGGGAGCTCACAGGTAAGGAAGCCTCGCTCTTCGTCTCATCCGGATGTATGGGAAACCTTCTCGGACTCATGATATACGGAGGACGCGGCAGGGAAGTTCTCTGTGCCAGGGAGAGCCACATCATCCAGCACGAGATCGGAGCCGTGAGCGCAATTGCCAATACCATTCCCATCGAGGTTCCCTCAGTCAACGGCCTCATAGATGAGACGGTGCTGGAGAAGTACATCAGGCCCTATTCCTACGATATGGGACACTCCGCGATCATAGAGGTGGAAAACACCACCTCCGGACTCATCTATCCCATTGAGAAGATGAAGGCCATAAAGAAGATTGCGGAAAAACACGGCATGAAGGTCCATCTCGACGGAGCCAGGATCTTCAATGCCGTGGTTGAGACGGGAATACCCCTGACCGAGTGGGCAAAAGAGTGCGACGACATCACATTCTGTCTTTCCAAGGGCCTTGGCTGTCCCGTCGGCTCCATGATTTCCGGCGATAAGGCATTCATTGAGGAAGCAAAGCGCTACAGGAAGATGCTCGGAGGCGGCATGCGCCAGATCGGATATCTTGCGGCAGCAGGAATCTATGCCCTTGAAAACCATGTGGAGCGTCTGAAGGAGGACCATGATAACTGCCGCCTCATAGCAGATGCCATCAGGGGAACCTCATGGGGACGTGTAGTGACCTGCGGCACCAACATCCTCTTCTTCACATCCGATACACACGACATTGAAAAGCTTGTTGCTGCATTCAATGCTGACGGCATAATGGTGCTTTATGAAGCTGGAGCATGCCGTCTTGTAACCAACATCGGTATATCCAAATCCGATGCCGAGGAGATCGCAACCTACTTCAGGGCCTTTGATCCGGAGGCCATCTGATGGATAAAGTCATCTTAAGGGACAACAGCGAAGAGGCAATCAAATTCGCTTCAGCCCTCAGCCGCCATGCGGAAGTCAGCGTCTTTTCAGTAAAGGACAAGGGTGTTGAGGGTAAGAGCGTGCTCTTCGTTCTCTCAGAGTCGAAGGGCGGCATCTCAGCTGAAACGAGAAAGGCCCTCTCAGAGTACTCCTGCAGCGATAAGGTCGGCTGGATCGGAGCAGTAACCCTGACTTCCTCAAAGCTGGGTGTATCCCATCTGGAAGCAGAGAGAATTTTGGCAGGTACAGGACTTGCCCTCTCCTATTCGGTAAGGCTTAAACTGCCCTTCACGGAAGAGGATGCAAAAAGTGTGGCAGCTGACCTCAATGCGGGTGAAATAAAGATCCCATACCGCTTCCCGCTTTCGAAGACAGTGGGAAGGATCACGAAATGGAGGAATGCGAAATGAGTTATTTTGACAAGGCTGTGGACAGGAGCAACACCAACGCCCTTAAATATGACAAGCCTGAAATCAAGGCTATCTGCGGCAACCCTGACGCCCTGCCCTACTGGGTTGCGGACATGGATCTGCCGACCTCACCGGTGATAAAACAAGCACTTCAGAGGGAAACCGATCTGGCAGTTCCCGGATATGCAGGACACTCGGCAATGCTTCCTGAAGTCAGGGAGTTTGTCAGGGTGAAACATGGCTGGGATGTTACGAAGGACCAGGTGGTATATGCTCAGGGCATGCTCCATGCAATTGCTCTGGCCATGAACCTCTTCACGAAGGAAGGTGATGAGATCCTTCTTCCCTACCCATGTTACCAGCCCTTTGTCCACATGATCGAGGACAACGAAAGAATCATCAGGCGGTTCGATCTTACCTGCAGTGAGGGAATGTTCACCTTCGACAGAGAAGAGTTTGCGAAAAGAAGTGAAGGATGCACTGCAATCCTCTTCTGCTCACCCCATAACCCATCAGGTGTGGTATTCAGTGAAGGAGACCTTAAGTATATCCTCACCCTCGCAAAAGAGCGCGGCCAGCTGGTCCTTTCCGATGAGATCCACTCCGATCTGGTTCACCCCTCATTCCATCACTACCCCATGGGCCTTGTGAATGAGCAGATTCAAGCCAGGTGCATCACCTTCATGGCGCCCTCCAAGACCTTCAATATTGCAGGGGAGCACTGTGCATTTGCCATTTTCAACGATGTTAAGATGAAGCTGGAATATCAGAAGGCTCAGAAGAGACTCTTCCTTGCAGGGGAAGGCTACTTTGCGGGAGCCCTGGCCGAAGCAGTCTACAGCAGTGAGAACTATCAGTTCCTCACAGACATGAATGCATATCTTGAGAGCAATGCCGATTACGTCAGGAACTATCTCAGGGAGAACGTTCCGGGCATCAGGATGGCAAATGCAGGTGCTTCCTTCATCACCTTCCTGGACTGTTCGGAAATATATGAGAAAATCCTGAAGGATAAGGAAGCACATCCCGAGTTCTATGAAGGTGACTACAACATCATCTCCCACTTCTTCGGGAACCGTGCCGGAATCTGCGTGAATGACGGCTCCTGGTTCGGCAAGGGATATGAGAAGTTCGTCCGCTTCAACTACGGAACCAGCAGGGAACTGGTGGTTAAGGCAATGGAGCTCATTAAGAGCGCTGTGGACGCCCTTTAAGCACAAACTCTTCCAGCGGCTCACCGAACTCCTCGGTAAGACGCACGGGCACAAAGCCCGCTGAAAGATAGAATGCCCTGGCAGGGCACCCCTCGGGGACATCCTCACGGTAAGTCGTGACAGAGATGTCCCTTTTTTTATCCATCATGGAGATCATCATTGAAACCAGATCCCTGGCAATGTGCTTTCTCCTCTCATCTGGATCAACGGCAAGGAAGGCCAGAACCGATTCCTCCTTTGAAAAGAGAAGTGCTCCTACCACCCTGTCATCCTTAAGGCATACGAGGGCTTCACCTCTGTCGATGAAGGCCCTGAGCGTTTTCTCATGCTCCTCAAAATCCATTCCCGGAAAGGAAGAGGCCACCTTACGGACAAGGCACATCCAGGAATCAATGTTTTCATAAGCTGCTTTCAGGATCACAGGACCACCTCGTTTCCGTCCCTGTCCCAGAAAGCTTCCGTCTTACCTTCCCTCAGGTAGAAGAGCGTTCCGTAGCATGGCTTCTTCCAGAGCTTCTCGGCTGTCTTCACGTAGGTAACCACCTGTTTTTTATGCTCCAGCGGAGCCTTTGCCCTATCGGTCTTGTAATCGATGACCAGGTTGTAATCATCAGAGAATACGACAAGGTCGATGACGCCCTCAAGCACTCCGTCATTTTCCTCATTGTAGGTGTAGAACCTCACTTCGGTGCGTGTTTCATGACCTGAGACAAACTGGGTGAAAAGCTCACTTGACCTGAAAAAGGCAGGATACCCCTTAACCACTTCAAGAATGGTCTCATTCTCGCTTTCCCTCCCGGAAATGTCACATTCAAGGGATTCAAGGCCATCACCATTCATTGAAAGCTCCATGGCAAGATGAGCCAGGGTTCCGAAGGCATCGGCAGCATGCTCACGGGCTATGATCTCATCGGCCGCATTGACCGGAAGCGGAATGCGTTCATAAACCGCTTCTTCATCCCCGTCATCAGTGACCTTTACCCTGAGGGGTCTGAACCGGAAGATCGGAAGCTCATCGGCTTCCACCACTTCGGTTACGGGACTTTCCGCCATCTGCTCCGGCGCCATCTCCTCAAGGGGAGGAATGTGCGAGATTTGCAGATTTTCCATGGAGGCATCTCCCGATATCGGGCTGTACCCGATGGCGGAAAGATAAGTGGACAGAAGCTTTCCCGTATTCCCGCTGATCAATCCGTCCTTATTCCGTTTGTAGCTGCCGGTAAGAATCAGGTAGTTCTCCGCACGGGTCATCGCGACGTAGAGAATGCGCTTTATCTCAGCATCATTCATATCCGCTTCCTCCCGGTTCAGGAGTCTCTTCGTTCCCTTTGTGGAATCGAAGAGGAGTCTGCCCCGGAGGGAGAAGAGGGATTCCGCCGTTTCACCCCGGCTCTGACTTCCCATCGAGGCGATGATGACGATCGGGAACTCCAGCCCCTTGGACTTATGGATCGTCATGATCTGGACGCCCTCCCGCTTGGGCCTCAGCACCGATACTTCCCCTGTGCTTTCATAGGTTCCTAGACTGTTTCTGAGAAAGCGGATGAACTCCGTGATGGAAGCTCCCCTCTCCGCATAGCTGACAGCGAAGGAGTGGAGGTACTCAAAATGTTCACTGAAGGCCCTGTAAGAGGGCGTGCCTTCGATGTAAGCCCTGTACCCGCCGTCGGTGTATATTTTCCTGATGAGTGAGGGAAGCGTCAGCGTGTACATCGATTCCCTGAGCTCTGAGAGAAATGCCTCAAAGCGGGCAATTCTGCTCCTGTCTTCATCATCAGGCTCCTCACCCTTGGAGAGAGCCAGCAGCCCGCTGTCCGAAAGTCTCACGAAGGGGGACTTCATGAGGGCCGTGTATGCAGTCTTATCCTCCGGGTATATCATGTACTGCAGGAGGGAATAGAAGTCTGATGAGAGTGCCTCGGTCATGAGGGACCTGCTGTCCATCACCTGGTATGGAATTCCCCTCCGCTTCAGGGAGCGCTCAATGTTCATCTGGTTCGAGCCCGTTCTCATCAGGACGGCGATATCCTGGCTTTCAGGACGTCTTCCGTTAATGAGGTAAGCATCACCGGTGAGAATTTCAGAGATTCTTTTTGCAATGAATTCGGCCTCACACTCCCCCGCATCGAGTCCGCCCGGTATAAGGTCA
Source organism: Spirochaetales bacterium (assembly GCA_022788185.1). Classification (GTDB taxonomy): domain Bacteria; phylum Spirochaetota; class Spirochaetia; order Sphaerochaetales; family Sphaerochaetaceae; genus Bullifex. The sequence continues at coordinate 16,477 of JALEVV010000087.1, forward strand.
GCCCTGTCCAGGAGGGCAAGCTCAAGTCCGGCACATCCGGTGTCCTTCGAGTATTTTGTCTCAGTGAAGGCGGCATCATAGCTGTGCTCCCGGGAAGCAAAGACATTCCGGAACACGGAGTTGAAGTGCTCGATCAGGAGCTTCTCACTGCGGTAGTTCGTTGAAAGGGAAAGATTCTCCCCACCTGCCCTTCTGATATCGTCCCTGAGCTCATTGAAGACGGATACATCCGCTCCCCTGAAGCGGTATATGGACTGCTTGTCATCCCCCACGAAGAAAAGCTTCTCCGGGGAAATGTCATCGACGGTGGGAATACCGTCACACATGATCCCCTCCTTCTCGGAGAGCAGGAACAGAAGCTTTCGCTGGGTATTGTTATTGTCCTGGAACTCATCAATCATGATGTAGTCGTACTTCGACCTGCATGAGCTTCTTATCTCAGGACTGTTCGTGAGAATGTCCAGGGCCAGGTCGGAGATGTCGGAAAATGTCAGTGCGGATCTTTTCCGCTTCTCTCTTTTAAGCATCGTCGAAAAAGCGTCTATGGCTTCCAGATAAACCTTATCGGCAGGGAGGGATTCCCTGATCGAAAGGGCGGCAAGGAACTGGTCCTTATAGATTGCACTGAGTTCTTTGACACTCTCCTTGCTTCCGTTCAGATATCCCTTTTTCGCACGGGATTTATAGAACTCAAGGGTTGGAGGGTAATCGCCCCGCTCCCACTTCTCCATAAAGGCGTCGTAGGCTGAAAGCACATCCCCCTCCAGATCCTCCTCAATTGCGGAAAACTCATCGCTTAAAAACTGCTTCAGCTCCTTTATCCGCTCATCGGTGTAATCGAGGGCAAAGGTGAGCATCTCATCGGGATCGGTGGAGGAAAGGAAACTCAGCTTCTTGTTTATCTGGGTAAAGAAGTCATCCCTGACACTGTCGGGCTTGTAAATCCTCGAAAGGGCCTCGGTGTACCTTCTGTTTTTCTCATCCTCAAGAAACTGCAGTGAGAGGGTGCGTACCAGTTCTTCCTCCGCATCATCATCCATCATCGAAAGATCACGGCTTATGCCGTAACGCACGCTGTCCATGCGCACTATGTTTGCAAGGAAGCTGTCTATGGTGGAGATGGAGGCCTCCCCCAGATGCTCCAGCAGCTCAGGATCGATGCTGTCCCTATTCTCGATGAGACGCCTTGTGATGCGGCTCTTCATCTCCAGTGCGGCCTTGCGGGTGAAGGTGAGCGTGAGAATGCGCTCGGCACTCACGTGTTTCTCCATGACAAGTCTGAGAAAGCGCCACGAAAGCACGGTGGTCTTACCGCTTCCGGCTCCGGCGGAAACGACGCAGTTTTTATCGGAGTACACTACGGCCCGCTGCTCTTCACTGAGCGGATATTCCAAAGATTCAAGTAATTCACTGAATGTGCTCACTGTATGAAAAACCTCCTTCTGCATACCGGCCGGTAATCACAGGAGGAACAAGCCTCCTTACCGGGTGTGGCCGGGAATTCACCTTCCGCCGTGCCGCTAAGATACCTTTCCACCGCCTCTTCCATGTTCGATTCAGGATCAGGGGACCTGAGGTTCTGTTCGGTGAAGGAGTAGTAGAAGAGCTCCCTCACGTCCTCTCCCGTCTTCTCACTCCAGACGAGACTGTAGAACTGAAGCTGAAAGGTCTTTGCATTTGAAGCGGTCTTCCCGGTCTTGAAGTCCAGCAGGATCCTGCCCCTGGAGTTCTCGATCATGAGGTCGTACCGTCCTATGTACGTTCTCCCTTCCCTGACGCTCTCGAAATATCCCTCGATGTCCCTTATGTAAAGTCCGTCCCCAAGCTCACTGAAAAGGACGTCCATCAGGGAGGTTACCCCCTCCTTATAGGTGGCTGAGATGTATGACCTGGCATAGAGGTCGAAGTGGGATACTGAGAGAAGCTCATCAAAAGCCCCGTCAAGCTCTCTTCGGTAGCATTCCAGATCTCTGTGGTAAAGTGTCTCCCCCTTATGGTTCATGAGAAACTTCTCAACAGCCGAATGGAGGAAGGTTCCCACATCAAGAGCCTTCACTGCCGAGGGCTCAAACTGGGTGACATTGTCCTTTGCAACCAGGAGCACGCGGGAAAGGTAATCCCGGAAGGGACAGGAAGTGTAATCGGCAATGGCGGAGTAGGAAACACACTCTTCGGGAGAAGGAACCTTCATGTCATACCGGACTTCCCCGGAGCGCTTTGGACGTCTGAATGCGATTGACCTTTCCAGACTTCTCTTCGCTGCCCTGTCAGGCTCCCTTCTGCCCTCATAAGCCTTAACAAAGGTAACGGAAGACTCTTCCTCCAGGAAGGCCATAGGTACATTGGCATTTCCATCATAGGTGACCTCGCTTCCGCTGAGAGTGACACTGTCTCCCGATACCCTGTAGTATGAAAGGAGCGGAAGGGTTACATCACACATCCTTCTGGATACCACCTCCCGGTCATCCAGGAACGGAAGGGAAACGTCCTTCTTCTTATAGCTGTCATCGGAGAGGGCGATGACGAAGTGGTAAGGGACATCGAGAAGATAGTCCTCACCATATGTATATACCTTTATACCTTCCTTTTTCACATCAGATACGTAGTTAATCTTCTCCAGCTCACTGACGAAGGCATTGAAGGGATTACTTATCTTCATATCGAGTGTCTTCAGGATCTCGGTGTACCTGTAGAGCTCCCGGATTGCAAAACCGTGGGCATCCCTGGTTTCGTCGGGACACGACTCGAATTCATCCTCTGCCAGGAGGAAGGAAAAAAGGATCTTCAGGTTCTGAAGCATCCCGGGTGAAGTGAAGAGCTTTTTGACGGACGCCTTCAGCTTCCGGTAGAGTTCATACTCAGCCTCGTACCCCTTCCTGTACCTGAGCTTTGCCTCGGTCCTGTCATGACCTGAGAAGGAGCCCTTCTGGAGCCCGTTTGCGGCCATGAACATGACAAGCCTTCTTCCTGTATTTCCGACACCGAGAGGAAAGGAGGGATCCATGAAGAGACGCTCCAGGGCGTGGAAGGAGAGCTCCTCATCATTTATCTTCTTGAGAGCCGTGAAAAGCCTTCCCGAAACTGTTTCCGAAAGCTTTACCGAAGCCGTGAACGAGAGGGGTATCTCCCGCTCCTCAGCTTCCTTCTGAAGACGCTCCCTCACCCTCTTCTGATCAGGGGTGGAGATTATGATGTCCTCTCCGTTGACGCCCTTTTCACGGAGGGCGGAGAGAGTGTCGAAGAGGTGAGTGAACTCAGCCTTCTCATTTTCAAAGGAAAGATATCCCACTCCATCCTCCCTCTCAGGGGCATATCCCCTGATAAAGGGCACTGAGCCGGTTTCAAGCATGAACTTCTGCATTGCAGGCTCTGCATCATAACCCACCAGAAGGAAGGTCTTTCCGGAGGAATCATCCGTGACGGTGTGGGTGAACCATCCGGGCTCGAAGAGCATGTGGTCATCCAGAAACCTGCCGTATGCAGTCTTGAGAAGCGTGAGGTCCTGAATCAGCTCACTTTTTTTCAGCTCAGTCTTCTCCAGGTCTCCCAGCGATGGCAGGATAGAGGAGATGAAGGGTGCGAACCTCGGTTCCGTCTCACTGTATGCGGGGTTATAAACATACTTCAGCTCCCGGCCCCTATCCGTAAGGAAGGCGTGGGAGAATATAAGTCTCATATACCTGTCAGCGGGCCTTCTGTCCCTGAATGAGGGTGCATAACGGGATGCGAAATCATCAAAGGCCAGCGCCCTGTCGGCAGTAACGGCGCACTTCCTCTCCTTCACATATTCGGAGAGGTAGAACCTCTTAACGGTTTCCGTGGGAAATACAAGCGTGAAGCGCTCATCATCCAGCAGCGTCAGTATCTGTTTTTTCAGCTTCATGACTTCAGTATATAGGAAACTTTCCCGTTTTGAAGCGCCTTCTGGACAAAATCCGTCACTATCATGCACATCGGATTGACGTACTCCCACGGGCAAGCCCATGGGAATCTGGCCATGGTAACGACGGCCGCATCCCGAAGGATGTCTTACACCGTCTCTGGCCCGCGAGACCCGTCCGGCCTCGCCTTATGGT
>JALEVV010000023.1 GCA_022788185.1 Spirochaetales bacterium
GCGGTGGTGTTACCCACGGCATCAAGCTTATCGGTGATTATTCTGACGTTGTGCGGGAGGTGACATGATTCGGCAAGGCCGCCTGCATTATCGGCAATCGGGCCGAAGGCGTCGATGGAAACGGTGGTTCCGACGAAGGAAAGCATTCCGAGGGATGCCAGTGCGATGCCGTATGTTCCGCAGAGTTTGCCGGATGCAAAGAGTGCGATCGCAATGAGCAGCACCGGATAGAGACAGCTTCTGCTTCCGATGGCATCACCCTTCGTGATTACGAAGGCTTCCCCTTCCGTGGCCATCTCAGCCAGCTGCTGGGTCGGTCTGCAGTCGGCACTGGTGTAGTACTCCGTTATCATGCCGATGGCAACTCCTGAGATGATGCCGAGCACGGCGCATACCCATGGGGATGCCCAGCCTAGCAGGAAGGTATCCGGAAGCTCGGCACCGGAGAAGAGCATGTAGCACGTTCCAAGCCCGATGAGGAGCGTCAGGGCCGCTGAAATGTATGTCGCATAGTTCAGCTCCTTTGAGGGATCATCACCCATCTTCCTCTTCTGTATGATGAAAAGCCCGATGAGACACCCCAGCAGTCCGCCGCCGGCCAGAACCACCGGGTACATCATGGCAGAGTCAAATGCCGATGCGGAAAGCTTTCCGCCTGAGAAGAGGGTTGAGGAGATGAGAATGCCTGCCGCCGTGGTTGCGACGAAGGATTCAAGCAGGTCGGAGCAGTTTCCGGCGATATCATTCACGTTGTCTCCGATGAAGTCAGCAATGACGTTGGGAACCCTGCTGTCATCCTCTGGAAGGTCGTGGCGGAGCTTGGCAAGGATATCGGATGAGATATCGGCTGCCTTGGTGTAGTTACCGCCTGCGACACGGTTGAACATTGCAACGAGAGAGCATCCTAGGGAGTATGTCGTTATCCTCATCGTGAAGGGATTGCACTCCAGTGAAAGCAGAAAGCCGGTACCGGTCTCATTGTGACCGATGCCCCAGACCAGCAGGATTGCGATGAGGCCGAAGAGTCCGAAGGCCTGAACGGACAGTCCTGAAATGGAACCGCCGAGCAGTGCAACCTTGACGGTCTGACCGATGTTCAGGGTCTTTCTTGCAGTATTAGAGGTCCTTACATTGGCATAGGTTGCGCTCTTCATGCCTGTGATGCATGCGGCACTGGACATGATGGCACCGAGGATGAGCGTAAGGCCTGAAGTCTTTTCAACGAAGAGGGAGAAGATGACGGCAACGGCAGCCACAACTATCGCAATTGTCCTGTATTCCGTCTTCATGAAGGTTCCCGCTCCTGATCTTATGATCCCGGCCATTTCAGCCATTTCAGCCGTGCCCTCTTCCATTGCCTTAACCTTCCTGTAGCTGAAGAATACGTAGGCAAGGGCGAGAACGATTATGCAAAGTACGATATACCAGAACATAGTTTCCTCCTTTTCAGAAAAACTTCCGTATTTTCATAATATCATGACTTGAATTATCGACAATATAAATTTTATGTTAATTTTTGCGGTATATCTCAAAATTTAACTTCAATTGACATCGTTTATCCCGAAAGCTTAAATTGACATCATGAGTATTGGTTTTTCTCCTCTGGGACTCATTGTATTTGCCCTTCCCATGTTCGTGAACATCGCATACTGCCTCCTTCCGCCGACGGATGAAGCGGATGAAAAGAAGGATGGGGGTATCGCAGAGCACATCGAGCAGGGCTCCAGGATCATCTTCATGCTCCTCATCTGTTTCCTCGTCCCGAAAAGGGAAAGTGCCTTCACTACCCCGCTCTTTTACGCCTCATTGGTCTTTCTCGTCCTCTACCACGTGTTGTGGATGAGATATTTTCTCTGCGGCAGGAAGTGTACCCTTCTCACTGAAAGCTTTCTCTTCATCCCGATACCCCTTGCCGTCTTCCCGGTGCTTTACTACTTCCTTGCCTCCCTCTGGCTCGGCAACTACCCTGCCGCAGCAGTGATGGCAGTATTCGGGATATCCCACTACCTGGTTTCAAAGAGGCAGCAAGAGATACTCAGTGCGGATATTTCTCACATTTTCTGCACTCCTGATGGCGACGGCTGAATTCATAGCAGGAATCAAGATCGCTGCTCATTGAGATTCCGGAGCAGAACAGATCACCGTTAGGCTTCCTGTCGTACCAGAAATCATCATAGCGATCATTTTCCACAATGATATCTCTCTCTTTCTGAACGGACGTGACGGCTTTGCATTTCTCCTTATCCCTAAGAACCGTGACACGCTCTGAGGGTATGCATTCCATATCCTCAGGTAGCTTAATCACATAATCCTCAAAGTGAACATAGCCCCTTTCGGAAAGGAACCTCTCAGGATCGAAAATGTCATTCAGATCCATGTCTGGGGTAAGAATGTTGCAGGATGGCATGGCAAGAAGCGGGCACTCATCCTTATTCCTTATCCCTTTGAAATACACATCAAGAAAACGCTTTTCACTGTCATGATACTCCGTAACGGAAATTTCAAGGTGTTTCATTTTTTTCCTCCTGCCTCCATAGTGCAGGAAAAAAGGGGTCCTCGTGTTAGCCTGTCAGGCGATATTTTCAAAGAGGTTCAAGCCCTCTTCTGAAGAGCTCCTCATTGAGTGCAAAAAGATCGTGAGGTCCGTTTATGATGAAATACTCGACGATAATGTCTGTCATGGATGCATGAGTGAACGATAAGCCCGCGGCTCTCAGCAGATTCTTGGTCTCATCGAGATCAAGGCCGAGTGACAATGCAAGGGCAAGTACCGTGGACTTGGTCGGTCTGTATGAACTGTCGCTCCTGATCTTTGAAAAGTGCTGTGCTGTGAGCCCGGCCCCTCTGTATACCTCCACGTCCCTCCTCTTCTTCTCCCGGATGAACCTGAAAAGCAGCTCGGAAAATGATTCGTTTCTCTGGACCTTGAGGAAGTCATCCAGGGACAGACATGCGGCTGAGTCCCGCAGAGGATGTTTCTCATGAGCTTTGAGAAAGTCATCAAGCTCAGAAGTATTGATAGTGATGGTTGTACTCTTACTCACAATTCACCTCATTCCTGCTTCATGATACCACATTCTGTCATTATTCTTTTCACGGCTTCATTAATGGACAGCGAAGGGTTTTCCCTGAAGCAGGAATAGTCACAGAGATTGATATATAAGCAAAATGGTCATAACTCAACAGAAAATGATATCAATTTCTGTCAAACAAGAGATTATTCCTGTCTCATTCAATTGTCCTCGTATACCCTGTGTCCAGGCAGGGAAGCGATCATACTCAGATAGTCATTGACGGGAAACATGGCATCGTTTTCCGGATCACATCAGGCCAGATCCCGATAAGCATCATGACTGCACCCTAGCCGTTTCTGTACCAGCCGACAGTCTCCCCCATCTGAAGGACATGGCCATTCATCGCGTCAAGAAGTTCCTTCTTACCCGAGTTATCAGGGATATCCAGAAGCGTGTCGAGTGCGTAGACAGAGAAACGGTAGCTGTGGGCTTTTCTCAGGAAGAAAGGTATCCTGGGTCATCTGTAACAATGTTTGCCATAAGCATGGCCCTGAACGGCACCGGAGGGGATGCGTGCTCCATGTGGGATTGCTTTGGGTATCACGGAAGAAGGAGTTAAATTCCAGATTATCCAGTGAGAGAGCACACCCCTTACGGGCACATTCAGGTCATCCATGATGACGGCAAGGGACCTTACCCCTGCCCCGATGTTACCGATGATGATTTCAGGTGAGAGGTCCTCACCGAACCCGGTATATTCCATCAGGGATGGCTCCATCCGGAGCAAATGCCGGACACTTCACATAAAGTCTTGCAGTCATGACGGGAAATATAATATACTACCGTTCGGTAGTCAACCTGCATCGTGCCATTACTTAAAACAGGAAAAACAACAAAAAAAGTCGGGCATATTTTATCAATTCCCTGCTACCATCACCGAACAAGGAGAAAACATGGAACCGATAATTATCAGGAATCTCAGGCAGAACAACCTGAAGGACATCTCACTCACCATCCCCAGGAATAAGATAGTGGTCTTCACCGGGGTATCGGGCTCAGGCAAATCCAGTATCGTCTTTGATACCATTGCGGCCGAAAGCCAGAGACAGATGAACGAGACCTACAGTGCCTGGGTCAGGGGACGACTCCCCAAGTACGACAAACCCAATGTGGAGCTGATCGACAATCTCAACCCCTCTGTAATCATCGATCAGTCACGGCTTGGGGGAAACGCCCGTTCCACCGTAGGCACTATCAGTGATATGTACTCCCTCCTCCGCCTGCTCTATTCACGGATTGCCGAGCCCTCTGCAGGGCCGTCATCCCACTATTCATTCAACAACCCCAACGGGATGTGTCCCCGCTGTGCCGGAATCGGCAGGGTGATGGAGCTGGACATGGAGGAAATCATCGATAAGGAAAAGACCTACGATGAGGGGTGCTTCCACCTTCCCGCCTTCGGGCGCGGTAACTACTACTGGAAGGTATACCGCAGGCCTGAATACTTCAGAACCGATGTTCCCTGGAAGGACTTAAGCGAAAAGGAACGGAACTTTCTCCTCTACGGCAGTTTCACGAAGGGCGGAGAGCGCCTCGACAGAAAGATCGAGGGTGTTTGGAACCAGTTCAACCGCCTTGTGCTCATGAAAGGTCCCGAGGAACAGACCGACAATCCCCTGAAGCGCATCAGCACCTTCCTCCGGGAAGAGGAATGCCCTCTATGCCATGGCAGGCGCCTCAACGAGACGGTGCTTGCCTCAAAGATCAACGGATACAGCATATATGACATGTCAATGATGGAGTTCACCGAACTAAGAAAGGTTTTGGGTGAAATCAGGGATGAAAGGGCCAGAACCATCGTGGCCCAGCTTACGGCATCCCTGGACCGGATGATAAACATCGGACTTCCCTATCTCTTCATGAACCGTGAAAGCTCCACGCTTTCAGGCGGTGAGGCACAGCGCCTCAAGCTGGTCAGGTACATGGGAAGCTCCCTCTGCGGCATGATATACATCTTCGACGAGCCCAGTACGGGAATGCACCCGAGGGACGTGCACCGCATGACGGACCTGCTGAGAAATCTCAGGGACAGGGGAAACACGGTACTGGTCGTGGAACATGACAAAGACGTCATCAGCATCGCCGATGAGGTCATCGACATCGGCCCGCTGGCAGGAAGAAACGGAGGAAGGGTAATGTTCCAGGGCAGCTACGACAAGCTGCTTGAAAGTTCCACCATAACGGGTAAGGCCCTCTCCTCCCGGATTCAGGTAAAGGAAAAGGTCAGATCCCCCAAGGGCTTTCTGCCCATCAGGAACGCCTCCGTTCATAATCTGAAGAATGTGGATGCGGACATTCCAACGGGTGTTCTCACAGTGGTGACCGGAGTTGCCGGAAGCGGCAAGTCATCCCTCATCAGGGATGTCTTTGCAAAGCTCTATCCCACTGAGACGGTCATTATTGATCAGAGTGCCGTCACCGCCACCGGAAGATCGACGGTATGCACCTTCCTGGGTTTCTTCGATGAGATAAGAAAGGTGTTTGCAGCCGCAACCGGTGAGGATGCCTCACTCTTCACATTCAACGGTAAGGGAGCCTGTCCCCACTGTAAGGGCCGCGGCATGATTACGACGGAACTTGTGTTCATGGAAAGCGTCACCACCGTATGCGAGCACTGCGGGGGAAAGCGCTACAGCGATGAGGCCCTCAAGCACAGTTATAAGGGAAAGACGATCGTGGATGTACTGGAGATGAGTGTCGAGGAATCACTGCCCTTCTTCAGTGAAAACGGGAAAATCAGGGCAAAACTTGAGGCGCTCATCGAAGTCGGTCTTCCCTACATCTCCCTCGGGCAGCCCCTTTCCACCTTCTCCGGAGGCGAACGGCAGCGGGTAAAGCTGGCTGAGAGCATAAGGAAGAAGGGAAACATCTACATCCTCGATGAACCCACGACGGGTCTTCATCCCTCAGATATCGAAAAGGTTATGGGCATCCTTGACTCCTTCGTGAACAGGGGCAACACGGTAATCGTCATCGAGCACAATACGGATGTGATGAAGCTTGCCGATTACATCATCGACGTGGGCCCTGACGGAGGATCCCGCGGTGGTGAGATAGTCTTTACAGGCACACCGGGAGAAATGATAGAGTATGGGAAAACCATTACCGCAGAGTACCTCAGAAGGTCTCTGTGAAGAGGAACCGGATATGGAAATAAGGTTTGCAGAGAGAAAGGATATTTCAACCATACTTAAATTCATAATGGCTCTGGCTGAGTACGAACATATGACTGACCAGGTCGTTGCTGATGAAAAGCTGCTTGAGGAGTGGATCTTCGATAAGGGAAAGGCGGAGGTGCTCTTCGTCCTTGAGGACGGAAAGGAAGCAGGCTTTGCCCTCTTCTTCCACAGCTTCTCGACTTTCCTAGGCAGGGCCGGGATATTTCTTGAGGATCTCTTCGTCCTTCCAGAGTACAGGGGCAGGGGCTGCGGAAAAGCACTTATCAGCAAACTTGCCTCAATTGCAGCAGAGCGCGGCTGCGGACGCCTTGAGTGGAACTGTCTCAACTGGAATAAGCCGAGCATCGACTTTTACCTCTCCCTGGGAGCAGTCCCGATGAGTGACTGGACACTCTACCGTGTCACAGGAGAAAGGCTGAAGGAACTCGGCTCCTGACAATACTGTCTCACGTTAAGACCTCTGTCCAGGCCGGGCGACGGGATCCCTTAAGGCTGAAAACGGCACCGGAACATTTCCCGATTCTGATGAAAAAAAATTTGTTTTCCGCGTCAGAATGTCATGTTATCATTTCCTATCAACAAAAATAAGAGAAGGTAATTTTATGGCAAAGAAGAAAATGTCACTGGCACTTCAGATTTTCATCGCGCTAGTGCTTGCGATAATCGTCGGAATGATTCTCGGAACAAATGGTGCTGCCTTTTCAGGCAAGTACATCAAACCGTTCGGTACGATATTCCTCAACCTGATCAAGTTCATCGTATGTCCGATAGTGCTTGTCTCGATCATCAACGGAATCATTTCCATGAAGGACGTCAGGACCGTGGGTTCCATCGGACTCAAGACCATCGTGTTCTACCTCTGCACCACCGCCCTTGCGATCACGATCGGTCTCTTCATCGCATCCCTGGCTAAGGGGCTCTTCCCCGTGGTAGCCACTACAGACCTGTCATACACCGCATCGGCATCCACATCATTCATGGATACCCTGGTGAATATCTTCCCCTCCAACTTCCTCACCCCGATCACCAATGCGAATATGCTCCAGATTATCGTGATGGCAATCCTCCTCGGATTCTCAATCATACTGGTCGGTGAAGAGATGAACAGCGGAGTCATCGAGGCCTTCGAGAAGCTCAATGCAATATGCATGAAATGCATGGAGCTCATCCTCAGCCTCTCACCCATCGGCGTCTTCTGTCTCCTCTGCCCCGTGGTTGCCGCAAACGGAGCCATGATTCTGAGTTCCCTGGCAATGGTCCTGCTTGTCGCATACCTCTGCTACATACTCCATGCGGTAATCGTATACTCCTCAACCGTTTCACTGATCGGTGGAATCAGCCCGCTTAAGTTCTTCAAAGGCATGATGCCCGCAATCATGTTCGCTTTCTCAAGTGCATCCTCAGTCGGCACACTGCCCATCAACATGAAGTGTGTCGAGGACCTGGGAGGCGACAACCAGATCTCATCATTCGTGCTTCCCCTCGGCGCCACAATCAACATGGACGGAACCGCAATCTATCAGGGCGTATGTGCAATCTTCATCGCAGCATGCTACGGCATAAACCTCACATTCCCCCAGATGCTCACTATCGTTCTCACGGCTACCCTCGCCTCAATCGGAACCGCAGGTGTTCCGGGTGCGGGAATGGTAATGCTGGCAATGGTACTTTCCTCAGTCGGTCTCCCTGTTGACGGCATCGCAATCGTCGCAGGCATCGACAGAATCTTCGATATGGGAAGAACAACCGTCAACATCACCGGTGACGCCGCATGCGCACTCATCGTTTCCAACCTGGAAAGAAAGAAAAAGACAAGAAGATAAAGCATTCAGATGGCCCGCGGGAAATCCTGCGGGCTTTACTTTTTGACCGTGCACTTCCATAATTTCCCAAGTGGAGATGATACTGTGGATATCAGGGAGTTTCAGAAGGACAGGTTCGGACTTTTCATTCACTTCGGGGTTTATGCGATCCCGGCAAGAGGCGAATGGGTAAGAAGCAATGAGGAAATGTCTGAAGAGGATTACCTTAAGTATGTTAAGGAATTCAGTCCCGATTCCTTTGATCCCCGCCTCTGGGCAAAGCTTGCCAGGAAAGCCGGAATGAAGTACGCGGTCATGACCGCAAAGCACCATGACGGCTACTGTCTCTTCGACACCAGGACAACCGATTTCAGATACAGGGAGGACCTTGTCAGGCAGTTCCTGGAGGCTTTCCGTGAGGAAGGCCTTAAGGTCGGACTTTATTACTCCCTCATCGACTGGCACCACCCTGACTATCCGCACTATGGGGACAGACACCATCCCATGAGGAACAATCCCGGATGCACGAACGAAAACCGGGACTGGAACAGATACCTTTCCTATATGCACGAACAGATAAGGGAGCTTCTGACAGGGTACGGAAAACTCGACATCATGTGGTTCGACTTTTCCTACGATGACATGAAGAAGGATAAGTGGGGTGCCGATCACATCCGTGACATGATCGACCTTTACCAGCCCGGCATGATAACGGATAACCGCATGGAAGGTGACGGCATTCATCCCGGCTCCATCATGGATGACGTTCCTTCCCGCACTGCAGGTGACTTCACCTCCCCAGAGCAGATGATCCCTCCCCGCGGGATCGTTAACCATTCAGGCAAACCGGTTCCATGGGAAGCATGCATCACCATGAACGGTCACTGGGGTTATGCTGCCAGTGACACAAATTACAAATCGGCTAAGCTGCTTGTCAGGACACTTGTGGAGTGCGTGAGCAAGAACGGCAACATGATCCTCAATGTGGGCCCCGATGCAAAAGGACGCTTCCCTGAGCAGGCTGTGGCAATACTCAATGAGATCGGAAGGTGGATGGAAAAATCAGGGGAATCGATATACGGATGCGGTGCATGTGAACTGGAAAAGCCTGAATGGGGACGGTACACACAGAAGGGAAACACAATCTATGCCCATATTCTGGATGAGTCCATCTTCAGCATCCCGGTACACCTGCCCATCGACAGGATCGAATCGGTGAGAAGGCTTTCAGACGGCTCCGAGATTGAGCTCTTCACCCCATGGAATGGGGAAGGCTTCCCCGATTACACCTTCCTTAATGCGGATGAATTCCATCACCAGCTTACTGACACTACGGACACGGTTCTGGAAATAAGACTGAAAGATGATAACAGGGAGGAAGAATGAGAATAACAAAGAACATGTGGTACTGGATACGGGAACCGGAACACTATGTCATCACAGATGAAGCAATTGAGATAACGACATCCCCTCATACGGATCTCTGGCAGAGGACTTACTATCACTTCAGGAATGACAGTGATAGTAAGTCCTCTGCCAGAGATCCGTATGAGGGGATGTCGAGGACTTACTATCACTTCAGGAATGACAGTGCCCCCGTACTTCAGATAAAAACCGATGAGAAATACTTCTCCTTCACTGTAAGAACGGTATCTGAGCGGAAGGTCCGCTTTGACCAGTGCGGCATAGTCATGTATCTGGACAGCGGAAACTGGCTCAAGGCTTCAGCGGAATATGAGAATGAGGAATTCCAGCACCTGGGCAGCGTCGTCACCAATGAGGGGTTCTCAGACTGGGCCACCACTGAGCTTCAGGCAGGAATCAGTGAAATCTGGTACCGCCTGAGCCGAAGGGAGGATGACTTCCGGCTGGAATGCTCCTTTGACGGTCACACATTCTCACAGATGCGCATCTGCCACATGAAAAAGGCAACCGGGGAGGTAAGCTTCGGTGTCTATGCCTGCAGTCCCGAGAATTCATCATTCACGGCACATTTCTCCGACTTTGAAATCACGGAGTGCATGTGGCCTGCCCATGACGGACAGGCACCCGATGAGGAATAATTCTCACGACTCTTCAGTGGACCTGATCCCTGAAAGACCATGTTTATGAAGGAGCATGACACCGAGCATCAAGAGGCCCTGGGAGAGCATGTTGGTGCCCTCCTCAATCCAGTTAACAACAGCACTGTGACTGTCTTTGCCTGACAGGTATCCCATCGCCAGGGCAAAGACGAAGGACAGTGAGAAAAGCACCGTCAGCCACGGCTTTTCAAGCCTTGCCGAAATATGAGGTTATGTATTGGCGGAAACTGGCATCCCCCGTTACCGTGTCCCCGACCAGGTTATGCGATAGTGTCCAGCGGGAGAAGAGGATGATGTCGTGCTTGCCCTCCTTCCTTATTTTGGGAAGGTTTGCAAGGACACTGAAGAGCCAGATCGGTGCCCACTTGATCTTAAGGGGCTTTCCGGCGGCCTCGAAGCAGAGCTTTGCCATCTCTTCATAGGAGTAAATCTCCTTGCCGCCCACGTTATAGGTCTTACCGGAATCCGTCATGTGCTTCACGATGAAGGAAGCAAAGTCCGGACAGTCGACCACATTGGCCTTAACGTGACCATACCCCTTCAGCAGCTGCATCTCACCCTTTTCCACATAGGGTCTGAACACCTTCGCAATATCATAGAAGTATCCGGTGGGACGGTAGATGACCCAGTCCATATTACCATTCTTTATCTCCTCCACCATGTATTTGGCGTGGAGCATGGGAACCTTTTCGGCTCCCTTTTCATCACAGCTTATGACCGAGACATAGTTGAACTTCCCAACTCCTGCCTTCACGCACTCAGCGTGGAAATTCATGTTTCCCTTATAGTCGATGTCATAGGATGTGAAGTGCTTTGATGCACCGGTCAGTCCCATTGTGGTTATGGCGACCTCACACCCGTCGCATATGCCCTTCATCGTCTCAGGATCGGTGGCATCGACCTGAACGAACCTGTACTTACCTTCAGTTCCTTCGATCTTTCTTTCCTTAAGATCGGCGGCAACGACTTCATGGCCCTCCCTTATGAGAGCTTTGAGGATCTCACCTCCCAGATTTCCGAATGCACCGGCCAGAATGACCTTCATCCACACACCTCTTTTACTTTTTCTTTTCCTTAGATCTCTTGTCATTGATGATTTTCATGTGCTCCGCGGTGACCAGGGTCACACCGTTCTCCTTTGCCCAGGAAATACATCCCCTCAGTACCGTTGAGAGGAATACCCGGGGAACGTTGAGAATCATCATAAGGGCCTCATCGGTGAACTTCACGGTATCGTCGGCCCTGTCTGCGGCATAGCGCACCGATTCCAGTGACTGTTTCCTGACAGGCAGCAGCTCCGCATGGAGTCTCCTTTTTCTGTGGAACCAGAAGTTCTTACTGTCCCTGTACCCGTAGTCGACCGGAAGCGGAGGGAAATCACCGGCCTTCACTCCGTTTATGATCGCATCACGGTACTTCTTCTTCATGAGGATCCTGTCGATTCTCAGGATGAAGTGGGCACCGAACTTACTCGTGATCCCGTTGAAGTCATGATACGGACCTTCATATCCGTCCAGGCAGCCTGGCAGATCCTTATCGGCTCCGTCCAGCTCACGTACCCAGGTACACTCGATCGCCTGGATGGCATCGGAGAGCACCATCGGCCTCTTTTCACCCGTGGTTTCCTCGATAAGGCTCTTCTCAAGTCTGAAATCACACTTTGGCATCTTGTCAGCCGGTCTGTCGCCCGGCCAGCTCAGCTTCACGCACTCTTTGAAGGTGGAGGGCCTGTCGTCAACGAAGTTAAGGGCACACTTCCCGTTTTTCAGAATGTTCTGTGCCGTATTGGAGGAGTTGCGGCAGCAAAGCAGCATAGCGTAGAAATCCTTTCCCGCAACGTAGTAAGGCTGGACCAGCGAATAAGGCCCGAGTGTGGTGCTCCCATCCTCACATAGAGTACTTATAACCACCGTGGGCATGGGAAAGAAAAGCGAAGTCTGATAGAAATTATCGACTATCCTGAGGTCTTCGTAGCTCGACATTATTTACCCCCTCTCCGCGTTATCACATCACGCAGAATCTCAAACTCAACACCCTCAACACTCCAGGTGATCATCGCCTCGGCAATGAACTCCGCTTCGAAGTCATCGGAGACAAACCGCCTGATCACACCTGCGATCTGCCCCCTCAGGATCTTATGGTAGCTTCCGATTGCGTTCCTGAAGGTCTTTGTCGCTTCCTCATCGGACACTACCGCGCTGAATTTCCCCAGAAATCCCCTTATTTCACCGTAAACGGCAGCAAGAACGTCGGAAAGCTTCTCAGACATCCCTGCCCTTTCCTTCACTCTCTTCATCGCACCATTCCACTCTTCAAGCATGAAGGATGCGACAAGGGCCTCCTTTGAACTGAAATAATTGTAGATCGTGCCGGTACCCACCCCGACGGCTTTGGCCACCGAACGGATGGTCATTGCCGCATATCCGTCTCTCTTAATTTCCTCAAACGCCTCATCCATTAGACGCTGACGAAGGTTTTCAATGATTTTGGGCATATTGGTTCCTTTTTATGAACGTGTTCATATAAACTATAGGAGCGATATCTGCAGCTGTCAAATAAAAATGTCTTTTGATCATTCAGCATATGCAGTGCATTGGGTCAATCAGTTTCGAATGGGTAATGTGTGAATGTGAAAGAAGTATTTCTTAATGCCAGGAAATGAGATGCGCCATAACGGCCGGGTCCATCAGTATCATGCAGGTTCTGAGTTAGCCTGATGTCGGAACAGGATATAAGAAAGGTGCCTTTCCATATGGATCGGCACCTTCTGGGTCAATCATGTTGTTTCCGCTTCCAGGATATCGGGTGTGATCTCCTTCGGGATCGGGCACTTATATGGCTGACCGCCGGTCTTATCCCTGTGCTGCTTCCAGGCCTGTTCAAGGATTTCAGGATTATCCAGCAGGTCTATTGCCGTTGCGGCAATGATCTGTCCGGCATAGAGCATTCCCCTGTGGGCGAAGTCGCTCTTGCCGCAGGCAACAGCCTGCCAGCTGTGGGCCGCGGTTCCTACGGGCCAGGTGCTTGTTCCGCACTGGGTCGTGGGGCATACCCAGCTTACATCACCCACATCCGATGATCCGGGAAGAGGCATGTTTCCGGCCTTATTCCAGGGCTTTGGTGCAATGTCGAAGGCACTTTCCCTGTCAGCACCGTCACCTGTCTGGGTCTTCACTATCTCATGGGCAAAATCCATGTCAGAGGCCTCCTCCACGGGATTATGGATTTCACACATGTTCCTATACATTACCTCATCAAGTGCCGGGATCAGGAGCGTGTTGCTCGTACCCTTGAGGAACCTGATCTCAACCTGAGTGTCGGTCATCAGGGCAGCACCCCTTGCGATGTTGTTCACTCTCTCGTATAACTCTGCAAGCATCGGGGAGAACGGCGCTCTGATCTGATAGAGTGCGGAGGCATGAGCCTGTACGATGTTTGGTGAAATTCCTCCAGTATCCGTGATCGCATAGTGGATCCTTGCGGATGAAGGCATGTGTTCCCTTAAGAACTGGACACCGATATTCATGAGTTCCAGGGCATCAAGGGCGCTTCTTCCCGCTTCGGGAGCAGCGGCGGCATGGGAAGCCTTACCCGTGAAACTGTACCTTATCGAGTCATTGGCTAGCACCGGTCCCGGGGGCATCATGTTGTATGGGGCGGGGTGCCAGCAGAGGGCCGCATCGAGTTCGTCAAAGCACCCTTCCCTTGCCATAAAGGTCTTACCGCTTCCGCCCTCCTCGGCAGGACATCCGAAGTAGATTACGGTCCCGCTCTTCTTCTCAGTCTCAAGATAGTGCTTAAAGCCTACGGCCCCCATCAGGGCGCCGACACCGAGAAGGTTATGGCCGCAGCCATGACCGTTTCCATCACTCTCAAGCGGTTCCTTAACCGCCACACCGGCCTTCTGGCTCAGGCCCGGAAGGGCATCATATTCACCGAGAAAGCCGATAACGGGCTTTCCGCTTCCCCATCTGGCTGAAAACGCTGTCTTAAGACCGGCCAGACCGACGGTAACGGAAAAACCTTCCTTCTCCAGGAAGCTTCTGTAGTCCTCTGCGGACTTCTTCTCCCTGAACCTGATCTCGGCATTTTCCCAGATGGTGTCACTGAGCCGGTAGAAGTCAGAAGACCTCTCATCAAGATATTCAACAATAGAGCGCTTATCCATGTGCACCCTCCTTTTATTTCTTTTTCCTTCCTGCAAAGCAGGTAATCAGTATGGCAATCACGAAAAGAAGTGATGCGGATATGAATCCCGCAAAACGGAGCTTGAGACTTATCCCGGGATCGGGAAGCCCGGCCGCATAGGGCTCAAGCAGGTTCTCATGAAGCCTGTATTCGCCTATCACGTATATCGTGAAAAACAGTACGAGCTGTTCTATGATACTGCCGGTGGTCTGTATCCTTATCCTTACAAGGGCCCGTTCCTCCGGCACATACCTTTCATCACCCATATAGGACCTTCCCACCACCGCAGCGGCGATGTTGGCAAAGAGGCCGGAAAGCACGATGCCCAGAATTGTCATCATCTCTGACGGGAGGGTAAGCAGGAATGCGAAAACCGATGACAGCATTATGCATGCGTTGCAGGAGAGCCTTCCCTTCAGGAGTTTACCAACAGGTCCCGCCACTATGCTGCTGAAGGCTATGGCGAGGTAAACATACATTGCCATTGAGCTGTTTCCCACCGATGTGTGGTAGACAAGGCTGTATAACATTATGAAGCTCTTCACTCCACCGATCCAGTAGGTCTGGAAGGAGTAATCCTTATAGTGACGCCTCCTGATAAGCTCGATCGTGACGAAGGCGACGACGGTGATGGGAGTCAGCCACATAAGGACTGACACGCCCGATATCTGATACTGACGCAGTATCAGCAGGCTTAAAAGGGCAAGGATACCGAATGCAAAGAAAGCGGGACTGGACTTTGAGGTGTCAAACGCACTTCTTCCTTCAAAGAGCGAATCCCCGTCAAGGCGCATAATGACGGAAATGGAATAAGCAATGTAGAAGAGAAAGAGTACAGGGATTACCGGAAGCGTCAGCTTACCCAGCGTCAGGGCCGAAGTCATTATTGCAAAATAAAGGATGGTTCCCACTCCCTTTGCCTTCCTGAGGGAGGGATCTGCTGCCGTGAGCGAGGAAAAGAGCGGTATGAACATGGCCCTGAGAGGTGCAAGCCCCGTTCCGACCAGAAGCGCGCTTATCATCAGCAGGGGTGTGTACATGAATGATGCGATCATGAGAATCGCCCCGGAGAGTGCAATGAAAAGCCCCGCCCTCATTATCCTGTATGGATTTGATATCTCCCCGAAGCCGCGAAGGCCTATCAGGCAGGCCCGTTCGATGGAGTATATGATGACTACGGGGATGAAGAAACTGACCCTGAAAGGTGTTCCGCTGAAAAGTGCGGAGAATATCATGAACGGGAGCAGCATGTAGCTTTCAGACAGGCTGGACAGAACTGCCGCTTCCCCTGTCGTGAGTGTTTTCTTCCGGATCTTCATGGCATTCATGCTCCTTTGTTACCTATGGCATTATGATATCATGTTTTATTCTCAGATTTTCAACCCAAAATGCATCACTTGACCTGAAAAAACATATAGGGAACCCGTTTCCGGATTCCCCATCCCCTCAATAATATCAAAATGAGTTTGGAAAATTATTTAATGTCGTTTCCCGTAAGCTCCTGGCGGAAGGAAGTTGCACTCTCTGTCTTGTCGCCGGGCTTGTAAAGCATCGGAACTGCTGCATAGAGTGCGGCACAGACCACGAGGTCCTGCTTCCATGTGATCTCGTTGGGAGCATGAGCCTGGCTTTCAGCACCGGGTCCGAATCCAACACACGGAATGCCGTATCTGCCCTGGATGGAAACACCATTTGTGGAGAAGGTCCACTTATCGGTAAGAGGTCTGCCCTCTCTCTTTGCCTTTGCGGTATCGTCAGCCCAGAGTCTTGTTTCACCCCAGAGAGCGTGGTGTGCATCGATGAGTGCCTGAACGTGCGGTGCGGATTCCTTGTTGATCCATGTGGGGAAGAAGCACTCTGTCTTGTAGACTTCACCTGTCCATGCCGGTCTGTCATACCAGTACATTGAAACCTTGACGTCATCACCGTACTTCTTCACGGAAGGAAGATCCTCGATCTCCTTGAGGCAGCTCTTGTATGTCTCACCTGCTGTCATTCTTCTGTCGATTGAGATCGCACAGCTGTCGGCAACCGCACAGCGGGAAGGAGATGTGTAGAAGATCTGGCTTGTGGTACATGTACCTCTGCCGAGGAACCTTGCATCCTCATAGTGATCAGGGTTGTACTTGGGATCGAGCATCTTGACCAGACCCTTGATCTCGACGCTGTCGTCAGCGGGGTTCTCGTTGAGGGCCCTTACATCCTGGAGGATGTCAGCCATCTTGTAGATTGCATTGTCACCTCTTTCAGGAGCTGAACCGTGGCAGCTTACGCCCTTGACGTCAACCCTGATTTCCATTCTGCCTCTGTGACCGCGATAGATACCGCCGTCAGTGGGCTCTGTGGAGATGACGAACTCAGGAACGATCTTGTCAACGTTGTAGATGTACTGCCAGCACATACCGTCACAGTCCTCTTCCTGAACTGAACCGACGACCATGATCTTATAACCTTCGGGGATAAGTCCGAGATCCTTCATGATTTTGGCACCGTATGTTGCGGAAGCCATACCACCTTCCTGATCACTGCCACCGCGGCCATAGATGATCTTATCTGTTTCATATCCCTTGTAGGGATCTGCTTCCCAGTTATTGATGTTTCCGATACCTACAGTATCAATGTGGCTGTCGATGGCGATGATTTTGTCTCCGTCACCCATCCAGCCGATGACGTTTCCGAGTCCGTCAATTTCGACCTTATCGTAACCAAGGCTTTCCATCTCTTCCTTGATTCTGAGTACGACACCCTTTTCCTCACAGCTTTCAGAAGGAATTGCGATCATATCCCTCAGAAACTTAGTCATCGCAGGTCCATATGCTTCTGCGGCCTTCTTAATTGCAGCGTAATCCATAGATATCCTCCGTATTGTCTCGCTTGTACGGGGTTTTCAGCCCCTATGAATATGCTAAACGAGAAAATCATATTTGTAAACAGAAATGTTGCGTTTTGTTGCAGAATTTATTATCCGATAATTTCTGTTGTTGGTATGTCTCTTCGCTGTAAAAGCCATAAAGCGGTAAGGGAAGATAATGATCTTTTCATAAAACTTATACATGCTCTTCCGAGACATGAGAACTGAGGCATCAGGAAATGGTGTCGTTACTATATGATAAGGTGATTAAACGACACGCCAACTGGAAGTGCCCCGGGATAGATTCGGTCTTCCCGGGGAATTTTCGTTATCTTTCCAGGTTATTAATGACTGATAAAGGGAGACAGCATTGTGGGTGTTCATGTTGTTATTGACAAGTATTATCTTTTTGGTATCCGGCAGTCCTCGTCATATTACAGGAAAAATGCTCTCGTTTACTGCTGTTTCAGCGTTGGAACGCCGTTTTACCACCATTTATCCTGTAACTATTCAGTCACCCATTTGATGAGCTAACGGACTAACAGTTATTCGTTAGCTCATGTTTTTATTCTTCACTGTCATTTCTGTCTTTTATCTTACTTGTCTCGTCTAAGTTTTGGCGGATTATTAATGTAAAATTAACAGGACTTTATGTTAAATAAATACGATATTTCTTGCGTTTTCTTTTGATTTATGGTATGATAATTACAGATATTACAAAAGAATACGCGAGATAATATGGCTGAGACGAATGACATCATAAGACTGATACAGGAGGGCGGGAAACCGGATGAAGTGCTTGCTTCAATCGGTGTGCAGACATCAGATCTGCCGCCTGTCATGATGCCATTTCTGACCACACTGTTCTCTTTTATCGTCTCAATGAAGGAAAGTGTCGATAACAACAGTGAGCAGCTAAGGGCACTTAACAGTCAGATTGAGAAGATAAGCAATCTTCTGGAGGCCAAAAACAATACCAACAGCACTAACAGCTCCATTCCGCCTTCAAAGGAAGGTTTAAGGAAGCCGAACAGGAAAACAGGTTTAAGGGAACCTTCCGGGAGGAAGAGAGGAGCACAGAAAGGTCATGAAGGCAAAGGCCTTGCCAGGATTGAAGCAGGCATCACTGAAGAGAAAAACCATTATCCTGAGGAATGTCTTGCATGTGAAAACCTGACATGCTGTCTCGGAAATATGGCAGCAATGGCTACCGGTCATGTATATGAAACCGCTACCGTAATGATTGACAGGAAGCATGTTGCTTATTCAATTGTCTGTCCGAAGATGAAGAAACTTCTTAAGGCAATCATGCCCGGGGAGGTTAAGTCCACCCAGCAGTACGGTAATAGCATCCGGACTATCATCATTGACACATGGGCCACGGGCATCACTTCCATAAAGAGACTGGCTGACCTTGTTCAGGAGCGGATCGGGGGAAGGATATCCGAAGGTACGATCATGAAAGTCATAGTGGAGTTTGCCGCTTCATGCAGCAGTGCCATCTCAAAAATCAGGGAATACCTCATCAGTGCGGCGGTTAAGGGTGCGGATGAGACCGGAATGCGCACCGACGGCATCCTTTACTGGCTTCATACCGTATGCAATGAAAAGGCAACATATCTGTATGCAGACAGGAAGAGAGGCTTCAGGGCAATTGAAAAGGACGGACTTCTGATGAATGCAGGAGGAATACTTGTTCATGACTGCTGGTCATCCTATTTCAATCTGCATAACACCACACATGCAATATGTCTTCAGCACATTCAGAGGGAACTGAGAGGAGCTGCTTTGAGAGAGAAAGGTCATGAGGCGTATTTCAAAAGGCTTGAGGATTTCCTGCTTGACATGAGGAAACGGAAGAACGATGCGATTGAGGCCGGAAAGGATTGCCTGGATGAGGAAACAATAAGAAGGCTGAGGACTGAGTATGCAGCACTCATTGATGAAGGTCTGGAGACTTTCAGACCGCCGAAAAGGAAGAGCATTCTGAAGCTGGGCAGGATTCCTCAGGGCAAAACAAGATCCCTGCTGTCAAGGCTTAAGGAAAACACCGATGCGGTTTTCTGCTTTATTGAGAACTTTGATGCCTGGTTTACAAACAACGAAAGCTTATGCGAAGGTTTTGGAAATGCGAAGGTTTCCCAGTCGTGCTTTGTCACATAAATACTTGCATAAGGCACAAATGTAATTCCTTCGCATTTCGTAGATGGTTCTATCATGTTCTCAAGAAGCATAGGAGGCTTCGAGACATGATGGAAAAACAAACACTAACTGTGGTTCCCATGTGGGCAATCCCCGCAATGGACAGTTTCATTTCGACAGTCAACAAGAAAAAAGATGCAGGACTTTTCAGACAGAATATAAGACGGCTTGCATTGGCCCTTGATGAGGAAGGGACCAAAGGCTGGACGGAAATCACGCCAGGACAAATCTGGAAATTCTTCAGAGGACGACCTTTCTGGCAATTCAGAGGCATAGAACGATTTCTGAACTTCATAGGATTGAACATGCTTTCTCCATTTGCAAATGAAAGGAACGGAAAAAGAATACTGGATGCATCTGCGATGAAACTACCTGATGCGACTGTTGAAGAATGCTTTGATGTTGAAACGGTAAAATCAATCTCGTTTGCAATCCTTCAGGAAATGGAGAAAGCAGGATACAGCAAAACATGCCTCACTACGAGTCGTCGTATTTATCTGGATTTGTCGAATTTCCTCTATGCGAACGGTCTTTCATATACAAAATCGATTTGCGATAGATGGTTCAATGAGATGAAACTGAAAAGAGAGAAGTCTTACATCTATTGGAATCATTCCATATGTGTACTTGAGGCAGTTATTTCGGGCATGCCCACAGTTGATGCAGTAGCAGATTTGTCATTCAAGACAAGATCCAACATGGATGTAATTCCAGATTGGGCTGAACCCTCTTTTCTGGAATACAAAGCCAGAAGGAAAAAAGATGGAATCGGGGCTTCTGCTCTTACCATGGACTACAGCAGCATTCGACGCTTTACTCAATTTCTGGATTCAAAAGGGATCCGGAGATTTGAAGATTTGACAGTTTCCATCGTTAAGGAATATCACGCATCTGATGACACTCACAGAACAGTAGAGGGAAAAAATGCATATGCAATCAGGATAAGGAGATTTCTATCGTATCTTGAAGCGGAGGGGATAGTCGCCCAAAACATCCCCTTGGCACTCTCCAGATCAAAGTGCAGAAAGACAAGACCGGTTACAGTCCTCACACGGGAACAGATGCAGACTGTCGAGGAATATATACACAACGCAACATCGCCAAATGAAATAAGAAACTCGTTGATTGTAGGAATGGGGCTCTATCTTGGACTAAGAGGGTGCGATATAGTGAACGCAAAGATCTCCGATATTGATTGGAACAGGCAGGAACTGTCGGTGACACAACAGAAGACAAAGCGGTATATAAAGCTTCCTATGCCCATGTTCCTATGCAATCTTGCATACAGATACATATCTGAGGTCAGGCCTGATAAATGGCATGTCAACAACATATTGATCAGAACCAAGGCTCCTTACAAAGCTTTTAGTAAGAATGTATGCTTGAGAGCATTGAAGGATATCCTTGGAGAAGATAAACCCTTAGGTTTCCATATCTTGAGACGGACTTTCGCCTCAGAATTGCTGAGGAATACTGTGGCTCCGGATATGATTGCAGAGACGTTGGGACACGCTGGCATATCCACAGTGGACAAATATCTCACTACAGATGAGAAAAACCTCAGAAGCTGTATGTTGTCTTTGGAGGAAGTATGAAGAACCTGCTATTCCCTGCAATCGAATACAAATCCAAATTGGCTCCATACATCAGAGGACTTATAGATGAGTATAGAAATAATGGCTACTCATTTGTCCAGCAGGCTAAGGATCTGAAAAACTTCGACACTTTCATAATTGAGAATGGGCTGGATTCAGGCAGTCTCGACGATTCAGTAATTGACGCATGGAGTAAAAGACGCGAGACCGAGTCTCTCAGCACAAGGAATGATAGGCTTTCGAGGGTCAGGATACTTGCAAGGTATATGTCATCAATGGGAGTTAGGGTGACGTTCCCTCCAGACGGGGCAAAAATCCATCATCCTGCACCATATATTCTTTCACAAAAGGAACTTTCTGAAATCTTCAAAGCCGCAGATGAATATGATACATCTGTACACCGTTATATTCCAAGGTGCTACGGAGGCATACTGCGCCTGTTATACCATTGCGGAATGAGAGTAAGTGAGCCCATCATGCTCCTCCGAAGTGATGTAAACCTAATTGACGGTTCGATATACATCAGGCATTCCAAGGGTGACAATGACAGGAGGGTTTACATTGATGACAGAATGACAAGCTTGTTGAGTATCTATGATTATCAAGTCTCTGGAGTCTTTTTAGGAAGAACCTATTTCTTTCCTGGCTTACAACCGGATGCCCATATTAACAAGACAACGATAGACGGAATATTCAAAAGAATATGGGAAAAGCTGTATGGATGTAACGGTAAGCATCCTACGCCCCATTCCCTCAGACACACCTTTGTGGTGCACAGGATTGACTCATGGATAAAGGAAGGCGTCAACGTAAATGAGATGATGCCTGTTCTGAAGACCTATTTAGGACACTCTTCCACAGAAGAAACATTCTACTACTACCATCTGCTTGATCCTCAGTCCGAGGCGTCGAGAAGATGTATTTCCTCTTCAGGAGACATCGGTAAGGAGGTGCTTGATGCAGGACTCCTGTAAGCCGCTCTTCTTCTCCTACACAAACGAATTCTTGAATGTATACCTGCCCCAAATGATATGCAGGAGCAGGTATACAGTGGTGTCCTACACAGACTCGCTATCAATATTCCGCAGGTTCCTCAATTCCAGAGGAACAAGCCAAAAGGACTTCCTGTTCGAAGATTGTACACCAGATCTCATGAATGACTTCAAGCTCTATCTTCTCGATGAAAAGCATAACAGGGAGAGCACCGTAAACGGGAGGATAACAGCCGTTCGCAGCTATATTGATTACGCTGCCTCCAAAGATGCATCCCTGGCTTCAGTTTCGATAAGGCTCTCAGGACTGCGAAAGGTCAGTGAGCCGAAGCCGGAAAAGAAAATACTCACGCCTGAGCAGGTGACTGCAATCATTGCTGCAATACCTGCATCCCGACTGGGAATAAGGAACCGTATGATGTTCCTCCTGATGTATGAAACTGCAGTGCGTGTCTCTGAACTTGTCGGACTGAAGGTTTCGAATGTGAGGATTGCCGACAACAACAGCTGTCTCTACATAGTCGGAAAAGGCAGGAAGGAAAGGTTCATTCCTATTATGGACTCCACATCAAGTCTTCTTAAGAAATATGTTCTGGAGTACCATGGATCTGAGCCGAATCCTGATGCTCCGCTTTTCTATGGACTGCATGGAGGGATTCCGG
>JALEVV010000035.1 GCA_022788185.1 Spirochaetales bacterium
TAACATACAAAACGGGCAATTAAAAGGGAAAACCAGCAGAAAACGGTCCATTTCTGCTGGTTTTGTGGGTGTTTAAGTATATTTTGATTGGAATTACGCCAGTCTATTAGGATTTAGTACATAACTTTTGCACTTGTTGTGTTATACACCAGAAACTGATGGTGATTTGATTACGGGATTTACTCCTGAAACAGCAGAGTCTATTCAGAAGATAATGGCTTCTGTCAATAAAATAGCACAGGGAGAAGATTCTCAGAAGCTCCTGATTGATGTATTAACAAATGTACTTAGCAAAGGTGTTACTCTCAGACTCCCTGGAAATGGAAGTGATACCATTTCTATAGTATCTACTGGTAATTATACTCCTGGGAAACTTACTGTCAATGTAAATGCTAATGTGTTTAATTATCAGTTAGGAGATTCTGGTGTATCAGCAGATGGAACATTTATAGCAAGTGTTGATATTGATATTGCAAAAATGAATAGTCATAATCCCGCGGATTATCCTTATGTACCTACTTTCAAAATTGATCCAGAATCAACACTGACTCTTACTGTTAAAGAAAAAGAATACAGACTGAATAGTATTGCAAGTATTGAAGCCTTCCAAAAAGAAATTAATGCTAATAATGGTGAAAATGAGTTATCTAAAAAACTGTTGGATGCATTAAAAAATAGTTATAAACAAATATGTGTTGATGTTCTGAAAATAGCAAAAGAGTTCCTTGCAGATGATGGATACAGAATTGAAACAGATCAATATTTAATCTCTCTTAAAGGGACTCTTGATTGGAGACTAGTGAGTGATACTGAGAAAGATAAACTTTATTTACCTAATCAGAAGATTAGTAATATTTATGAGTTCTTTGGAAGTATTTTTGATATCATTTCTGTCAGGAATTTAACATTAGAAGTATCTACAAAGGATGTTATTACTTTGGATGATGCTGGTTTTGAAGTGAAACTAGTTGGAAAAGTAAGTAATGCCTATTTATCTTTTGTGAAAACAATATATAACGAAACTGAAACTTGGACACCTACCAATATTCTTGCGGTTTGCAATTCCGCCGATGTTTCACTAGCTATTCTTACTCATGGTAATAATATTGGAGAAAACACAATCTATGTCGTTGGGCATTTTGAAGGAAGAAAAGGGCTGAAATATCCATTAAAAGATAACAAGACTGCCTATGGTTATATAAGATTTAATGGAGAAGATTACAAAGTAGAAGACTTCTTTAATAATATAGGAAAGATGATGTCTCAGGCGCCAGTAAAATAATTTGTAAATCAAAATGCTCTCCCTGCTTGGGGAGAGCTATATTATATGTGTATAAAAGTTCTTATTTTTTCTGTTTTGCTATTATTATCCTCATGTGATTTTTCATTAGGAGAAAAAACTATATCCGCGATATTCCCTGGAGATGGTTTTACAGGCTCTGATAACACAGGAAACTTTACGCCATACAGTCCTATCTCAGTTGATGAATTGCTTGAAGAAGGCAATACACCGATAGATATTGGATCATCTGATGAGATAAACAGAATTATGAATGCTGCAAGTGACGTGCTTGCTGTTCTGAATGCAGATTTCTTTATAAACATAGCTGAGGGGCTAGGGTTTAGCGAAGAAGATTTCTTTGGATATGAACATATTAAACCTCGTACTGTCAGTTCTTCTTTTGAGTTTCATGCCGATGATGAAGGCATAAAGATTATTAACGGGCAAAAAGAGCTTTACTCCATAAATGTTGATTACCTTGATTTTTTCGCTTCTTTAGGATGCAAAGATTTTGTTAGATTCTTTCTGAACTACATTGTTGGGGGAAAGTACAATTACAGTTATAATTATATAAAAGCAGACGGTAAAATCGATTTATCTTTTAGACTTTCTTCATACGGTGTTAATCTTCCGAGTATGTTGTTAAGTGGACTTGTTAATGTTCAGGCAAAAGATTTAATGCTTGAGGAATACAATTTCAATGGAGTAAATGGTATTGGTAAGATTTTTTTGCCAATAAAGGGTGGCCTGAAGATTGGCGGTGTGGTTTCTTTTGGCAAGAGTGGCTTCATGGTTGATTTAGATGTGCCTGATTATTCCGGATTTCCTGCCCTAGATGATCAAACATTTGAGCAGGAGTATATATATCATCCTTACAGTGTAACGCTGTTCGTACGAGAATCCGTACTAGTTGACTGTGCTGTATTATACAAAGATATAGTCAATATCATAAAAAGTGGTTCATCGTTAATTAGTGAGGATTTGTATAACACCATAGCATCTGCACTATGGCCGGAGCATGACAACGGAAATATAGTACTGTCAGTCAAGTATGCTGACGGTAATGAATATATTATTTCGGACTGGACTCTTTTCCAGTTCATATTTGCAAACTGATCATTTCTGATTTATTCTGACTTATAGCTATCAGGCGAATGGAGGGGGATTGTATTATGGGAAGAAAAGCATTTGGGATCATTGCTTTAATACTCATTTCGTTATTGACTTTTATGGGTTGTGAACTGAATTCCAGTTCAAGTACTGCTCCTGGTAATTTAAAAATATATTTGAGTTCCAGTGCTGTGTCTTCCTTGGCTGCCGACAGTTCGTTGACTGCATACATCAGAACCGGGAACTCATCCGGGGCGATTGTTAAAGAGGTTGT
This sequence comes from Spirochaetales bacterium, assembly GCA_022788185.1. Classification (GTDB taxonomy): domain Bacteria; phylum Spirochaetota; class Spirochaetia; order Sphaerochaetales; family Sphaerochaetaceae; genus Bullifex. The sequence continues at coordinate 2,667 of JALEVV010000035.1, forward strand.
TTTGTCCAAAGATTCCACTGCAGTAAATATTGATCTCAACCCAGGAACATATTACCTGACACTTAACAATAAGTCTTTTACGATTGCAACTACAATCAGTATATCTTCCGGTGGCAAACACAGTGTATCTATAAATCCTGTTACAACGGGTAAAGTAAAGTTTGTCCTTTCTGATAGTGTTAAAGAAATAATTAAAAAGAATTATTACAGCCTCTCGATCGAAATACGGAAGACCGTATCATCTGCCCCTATTAATACCGTGTTGTTCCATTCCGGCTCATTATCAAACCAATTATATCAGCTGGAAAACGGGTCTTATTATTTAACTTATACATTCAGTTCATATAATGGTGGTATTGAGCTGACAATCCCCGAAACTGTAACCGTAAAATCAGGAGAAACAACTCAGGTTGATATTGATTGTAAACCTAATGGTACCGTAAAAGTCGAAATGAGCAGTGAAGCTAGTTCTGTTTCTCCAAGCAATTTTGTCATTTACTTCTACTGTGATGCAGAAAGAACCGATTTGGCTAATTCATTAAAGTATTATTCATTGAATAATACTCTTTCGCTTGATCCAGGCACTTACTATATTTCTTATACCTGTGACAATGGTGATCCTTTTGACATTGATGAAACTGTTGATGTAGTAAATGGCGGCGCATCAACCGTGAAAGTTGATAAAAAAAATGATATAAATTATGTTTTTATTGATGATTATATAAGAAATAATTCTTCTAATTTGTACCCGCCTGACCGAGATGGTTTTAGAATTGTTTTTTCTGACAAGGATAGTGATTACACCTATTCTTATAATTATAAATATTCAAACAATGTATACCTAAAAAAAGGTACATATAATATATCATTTGAGAATAATCCTGACGATTCAGGTTTCCTTGTCTCATCAGATACAACACAGATTTCAATAGGGGCTGAAAGGTCTAATTTAATTTTGAATCTGTGGGTTGTTGGATCAATCAACTTTGCTATAAATGATTCTAGCGAAGCTTCCGTCGCTCTTACCCTTGAGAAAATCGTTGAGAGTAATGAATCTGAAGTTAAGAAGATATACTCTGTCGATAATAATGTACAGAAGGTATATTTACCAGTAGGTGAGTATAAGGTAACCGGATCTCTTGTTACAGATAATCCGTATATTGATTTCAGGTTGCCTTCTGAAACTATTTTTCTTTATCAGAAGAAAAATGTTGATTACAGACCTGAAGTATTCAGAACAGGTGTATTGGAATTGTCATTAACAGATGATTTCTATGAAAAGCTGGACAAACTCAGTGTTGTGGTTCATCTATATAGGAATGGTGAGTACTTTAAAGACTTGGTTATTTCTGAAACAACAAGAGAGAATAACAGATGGTATCTTCCTGAAGGCGTCTATACATATGAGCTGGAATATGATAAGCACCTAATGAACTTAGCTTTTGATGCGGATTCCTTTAATGTATCGTATGCAAAGACTACACCAATTGTATGTAATAATTATGGTTTTGCTCGTTGTATTGCTGTGGATATACAAAATAAAATTCCAGGCGCTTCAAAGATTGAATATTACAGTTATCAAGATTATCCAGTATTAAAGATAAGACTGAGAAATTATCCTGAGGGTTCTGTCATTAAATTATATGATATGAGTAATGGAACAAGGTTCCTCGGTGAAGGTGATTATTTTGAAATCAGTCTGGATCAGCAAGGAATAAATAAAGATAATCTTCAAATTAGAATAACTAAGGATAATATGCTATTAGATGTTCAACAGATCGGAAATCTATGGAAATAAAGGAGATAAGAATATGAAGAGGAAAGTGATGTTTCTAATTACGCTATTGGTTATTCTCCTTGCTGGATGTTCTTTGGAAAATGCACCCACTAAAGGCGAGATCATATTACAGATTGGGACTGCATCAAGAAGCCTTACAAGTGGTGAGGTATTGAAAAATATGGATACTGCATACTATAAGGTTACTATAGGAAATCATTCAGCTAAAATAGTTTCAGAAGGTTCATATTTCAGACAACAAATTGAAACAGGATATTATTCAGTTAATGTTGAAGCTTATAATTGTGATGATATTCTGCTGGGAAGTGGATCAACCGAGGTATATGTAACACCAGGGGAAGTAACGAAATGCAGTGTTGAAGTAAAGGAAATCAGTGGAAATGGAACACTGATAGTTCATATGGATAGAACAGCATCTGCTATTGAACAATACAGCCTTTCGGCAAAAATATACAAAATTTCTGCAGACGGGAATGATGTAGAAATTGCAGAAATACCCAATGACAGTTTTAATTCTATTATGAATGATGTAACGATTGAATTGCCTGATGGATATTACTATATTTACTTTATTCCAGCTTTCAATTCATCGGAGATCCCAAAAACAGTAGAAAACCACATCCAAACATTTAGAATTGTAAATGATTCTAATTCATATATTTACTGTAGAAATGATTCATCTGGTATGACTTATATACCGTAAATGTCATTTGAGGTTCTCACAGACACACCTGTTATGAATGGGCCATTCAAAATCAGATACTCAAAGGTTGGTAAACAAAAAATTGATTCATTATCTTTTGATAGTGAAGGTTCATTTCCTTTCTCTCATTCCCAGAAAATCAATATTGATGACACTCATATTTACACTGATCATCTCAATGTTTCTAGTGGCGAACAGATTCTTTTATTGCATGCTCAATATTCAGATTCATCAAATCAGATTAAAACGTGTGAATATATAATAGGTGAGTATAATATAAAAGATGGTGATCGATTTTATATCACTCCAGAAAAAAAGGAGTTCGTTGTCGGTAGTACTGCTGAATTCCAGTTGAATTGTTATCCTAGCACCTATTCTTTTTCAACAGAGTGGTATTATAATGGAACAAATCTTCATGAATTAAATGGTTTTGGAATTTGGTATAACGGGTGCTCGTTCCGTCCTGATGTTATTGGTGAAAATATTATTGAAGCTGTCATAACAATGGAAGATGGTAATCAGACAACGGTATCATATACTTTTGAAGTCTGCGAGAATGCTACTCTTTTGGATGACATTGGTGCAGGAATTGGCACACCGCTGGATGATGGAAGATTAGAAATATTAATATATGGTAATTATTCAGGTTCATTAATTGCTTATCCTTGTGATGAAAATGGGAATAAAATAGGAGAGGGCGTAGAGGTTACGCAGAAGAATAATTGGGATAAGTCAGCAGCACTCAATTATCCTAGAGATTATCAGGCTGATAGTCTATATGTATATTTGGAAGGGTATATCAATGATAAGTTGGACGACTCTAAAATAATTAAGCTTTATGATTATTTACATTGTTTCAGGGTCGCTCTTTCTGAACCTATGTTTGGAGTATACACAAATCATGATAAACCAAAGTTACTTCTAGCAGGACTTGAACATTATCAGAAATATGATGTCAGGATTGGATACAGGCTTGGTGCCGGTGAAATGCACTATGTAGATGGCTATGACGGTCCTATTGAAGTAATCATGCCTGAGGATGCAATTCAGAGTACCTATGATCTTCACTGGGAGATTGAACTTTACAAAAATGGTTGGAGTAATGGTACATCAAGCGGTACTCTTTCCTTTGATTATTATCCTGAAGGTTTGCCTACGATTCCGTCTGAAAAGGTCTATCAGGCTGTTGTATCCAAGGCTGATCTCAGTGGAAATCTGACGTTTGAGTATAGAATTCTTACCCTTGATGCTGACAGTTATTATTTCTTCCGTGCTGTTGCAACAGACAATAAGAATGTCTATGTGAAGCAGTATCTTGAATCTGGAAGAGGAAAGCTTGATTCAAATGGTTCGACATTCACTATGAATGTAAAGACAACTAATGGCAGCAGAAGAGCGGTTGAATGCGAAATGCTTGAAAACGGTAATGTCAGAATAGATGGTATTGAATATACTTCGCTGAATTCCATTGGTATTAAGCAGCCGGGTAAATCATATGAAGGAGCATGGAATGTACCGAAAATAAGCCTGGGTACAAAAATTCTATACTCAATATTCGAGAAATATGTTAACAGCCGACCTGAAGTAAAACAGATATTCCCCGACATTGATCAGCTACTCAGTGCCAGAGTCACTGAAGGAGCTTCTGCTGATATCGGTGCATATATCAAGGATGGTACTATTAAGTTCGGTATCAGTGCAGATATTGATTTCTCACTGTTTGATAAAGCACTGTCTCTGGCAGATAAGTTCAGTCCCTATGCGGAGCTTTCACTTTCTTTCAGTGAAAAATCCAATGATGTACTGACAATCAATGGAGAGGATTACCCTGCAAGAATCATGGTTTCGTCTGATGGTGCAGTACTTATTATATATGTCTACAGATATGGAATCATTATCCCAATAGCAATGAGCAGGGCTTCCGAATACAGTAATCCTTCAGTCAGTGCTGAAAACATCAAAGCATTTAATGCTGACAGATATGTTACCCTGACCCAGATATCTGAGTTTGCTGAAAAGATGAACAAGGAAAACCCTGACATCTATCAGTCACTGATTGACAGTGCGACTACTGCAATTACTGTTGGTGATGATCAGGTTGAATTCGCCGGATGCTGGAATGTTATCAGTGATGATATTTCTTCACTTGATGGTACAAGAATCGGTGTTGCTGCCGGAAGAATGTTGATAAAGCCTTCTGATACTAATGTACCGATCAATGGTGATTTCAGTGATGCTGACGGTATTGTAACCTTCGATAATGGTGCTACCATGAAGATCAATGAAAGAAGAGTATCCTATGGTACGCTTATCCTCAGAGTGGATTATTCCGTAAATGGCATTACTCAAAGCGGTGAGCTTTGGCTTGAAAAGTATTCAGGAAATGCTTTTGATCTCCTGGTGAAGTACAATGAGCTTACTGGATACAGTCTAAATAAGATTGACTTCACGACAAGCGGAGATATCAGTGCTGACATTATCAGGGAAGGATCAAAAGAGACCGTAACAATCGGTAATTATTCAATTGGAGATGGAACTATTACGATTCAGCTGGATTCAGAAAAGATACAGCTCCCTGATACTCTTAAGGGATGTGAGCTCAAAGCAGGTGTCACACTTGCTTACCGTGACAATGAAATCATCATGCTTGAAAAGTTCAAAGATGAAATGTCCGACGGTGAGTTTGGCATCCAGCTTGTTGATACGCTCTGATTCAGAAATACAGCAGCCGGGATTTCCTGGCTGCTGTATTCTAATGAATATTAGAAAGTATTACTAAGATGTCACTCAACTCTCTGGAACAGAATCTCCTCGTCCCCGCCGCAGATCATATTTAGATCACCTTTTGGGTTGAGGACGTATTCTTTGAGAAGGGCATCTCCCTGCAGGGCCCTCGCATCCTCAATGGTTCTCTTTTCAAGTGCTCCTCCGCCGACAGTGCCGTATACGGTGTCTGCAGTCACGAACATGCTTGTTCCGATCTGGCGTGGGGCCGAGCCTTTCTTAGAGATGATCCTGCATAGGACTCCGTTACCTTTTTCCGCAACTTCCTCAAGAAGGGGAATGTCCGCAAGACTTCTGTTTGCCTTAGACGAATAGACCTGAATGATCTCGCCCATGATCGAAACTGCTATCTCCGCGGGAGTGTCTCCTCCTATCTTGATGCCGATGGGAGCATGCACTCTAGAAAGCTGCTCTTCCGTATACCCCTCATTTCTGAGTTTCTCAAAGGTAGTCTTCACCTTTCCTTTTGAGCCTATCATTCCCACATACTCACTTTCCTGATGAAGACACCATTCAAGACATTCCTTGTCTCCGAAGTGACCATGGGTGAAAATGCAGTAATAGGGGTTATAAACATCAAGCTTCAGTGATGATAAGTCACTGTAATCCACTTTGATAAGGTCCGCCCCTGGAAAGTCCTCAGGGATGAGTATCTCATCTCTTGAATCTATTACGGTCACATTGATGTCCAGCAGGCGGGCAAGTCTGAAAACTGCTTTGCCGACATGGCCTGCCCCGAAGAGAACAAGATGCACCTGCGGTGTCAGATCCTCCTCAAGCACCCTCCCTGAGAAGATATTATCGTTCAGGTTTTCCTTTCCAAGTGTATCACCTTCAAGGGAAGTGAAGCGTCTGACACTTCCTTTCCTTAGTAATCCTAGCAGTGTGTCAAAGTAGTCCTTTTTCATTCAGAAACTCCTTTACAAGATTGATGCAGGAATCTGCTTCCTCTTTCGTATTATAGTGGCTGAAGGAAAATCTGATCGTTCCCTCAGGATATGTTCCGATATATCTGTGAGTCATGACATTGCAGTGCAGTCCGACTCTGGTCTGCACGTTGTTAGCTGCAAGATAGTTTGAAAGCTCCGCCACATCAAAGTCCTTTGATGAGAGCGAGACAATGGGTATTTCAGCTGATGCTGAATGTATTTTGATATGTTGAATATCCAATAGGGTATTAAGGAAATATTCCTTAATGCACCTTTCCTTTTTCCTTATCCCGTCTTTATTCCGTTCAAGGTATTCTAATGCGGCTTCAAGCCCAATGAGACCGATTATGTTCTGCGTACCGCTTTCAAATCGGTCAGGAAGATTCTCAGGCTGTGTAAGAAGGTCGCTGAAGGAGCCTGTTCCGCCAAAGATAAGCGGTTTGATCTTCTTTATCATCTCAGGCTTTGCAATAAAGCCTCCTGTACCCTGAGGGCCAAGCAGGCCCTTGTGGCCTGTAAAGCACAGTACTGAGATGTTATCAGCTTCCATATCAAGCTCGATATGGGGCAGGGCCTGAGCGGAATCTATTATCAGGGGTAATCCGTATTCCCTGAGTACCTTCCCTGTTTCATGAACAGGCTGTACGGCACCGGTCACGTTGTTTGCAGCCTGAATTATCACAGCTTTTGTTTTTGGTGTTATCAGCTTTGAAATTTCATTCGGGATAATTTTACCATTAGCGTCAGCGGGGATTATTGAGTATTTTATTTTTCTCTCGATGAGCACACGCATCAATGCATTGTGCTCCAGGGGGGAGATGAGAACCTCATCTCCCTCACTGAGATACCCCTGAATAACCGTGTTAAGTGCTGATGTGACATTAGGTGTGAATACAGTACATTCCGGGTGAGCAGAATTCACAAGTGATGAAAGTCTTTCCCGTAAGGAAATTATCTTATCCTCGGCAGAGAAATTATACTCTGTTTCACCTCTCTGGATGTTTGATCCGTTGTTCAGAAAGTAGTCTTCCATTGCTGAAAGAACCTCTTGCGGCTTGGGAAAGGATGTGGCACTGTTGTCGAGGTAGATTCTGTTCATGAAAACAGAATATCACTGATATATTGAAAAATCCATTGCATTCTCAAAAATACAATGGTAGTCTAAATAGCATGAAACTACTCAAAGACAAAAGAAATTTACTCATTGCAGGACTCATCATTGGCGTCGTCGCCTTCCTGCTCCCGCTCTTCGGCAATCCCAAGAACATGGGATTCTGTATCGCATGCTTCGTCCGTGACATTGCAGGCGGACTGAAGCTCCATAATGCATCAGTCGTTCAGTACATCCGTCCCGAGATCATCGGTCTCATCCTGGGCTCCTTCCTGATTGCAGTGATCACAAAGGAATTCCGTCCCCGCGGAGGTTCATCCCCGGCTCTGAGATTCATCATCGCAGCCTTCGTCATGATCGGCGCACTGGCATTCCTTGGATGCCCGTTCCGCATGATCATCCGTCTTGCCGCAGGTGATCTCAATGCACTGGTCGGACTTTTTGGCTTCATAGCCGGTATTGCAGTGGGTGCTGTTTTCCTTAACCATGGATTCTCCCTTGGAAGGTATCAGAAGCAGAGTGCCGTTGAAGGTGTTGCCCTTCCGTTTTCAAATGTAGTGCTTCTTGTGCTCTTCCTTGCCGTTCCGGCACTCTTTGCCTTCTCTGAAAAGGGACCAGGATCAATGCACGCCCCTGTAATCCTCTCTCTTGCAGCGGGATTAATCGTAGGTGCACTCGCCCAGAAGACCAGACTCTGCATGGTCGGCGGTATCCGTGATACCATCCTCGTCAAGGATCCCACACTGCTTTTCGGCTTTGTCTCAATCTTTGCCGTAATGCTGGTTCTCAACCTTGCCACAGGAAACTTCAAGCTTGGTTTTGCAGGTCAGCCCGTTGCTCACTCAGACCATCTCTTTAACTTCCTCGGTATGGCTCTCTGCGGTCTTGGAAGCACAATGCTTGGCGGATGTCCCTTAAGACAGCTCATCCTTGCCGGTGAAGGTAACAGTGACAGTGCCGTATCTGTATTCGGACTTCTTGTCGGAGCTGCCATCAGCCACAACTTCTCACTGGCCGGTGTTGCAAATGAAGGCGTTAAGACAAATGGCCGTGTAGCGGTAATCTTCGGTCTTGTCTTCCTGGTTGCAGTTGCACTTGTGAAGATTTATCAGGTTAAGAAGGAGGAAGCATAATGAAGACCATTGACTGCAGGGGACTCAGCTGTCCCGAACCTGTCGTTCAGACCAAAAGAGCCATCGGCGGCCAGAAGGAGCTTGCCGTAATCGTTGACAACATTGCTGCCAGGGAAAACGTCACCAGACTTGGAAATGCCCTCGGTTATGATGTTGTTGTAAAGGCGGATGGCGGAGAGTATACTCTTACTCTGAAGAAGAGATGAAGTATATAATAACATTTTATTCACACTACGAGGCCGTTCAGGCCAGACGTATCGCTAAAGGGGGACGCCTCATAAGCGTTCCTCGTGTTTTATCCTCATCCTGCGGGACGGCAATGGAACTGGAGGAGAAGGATGGTTTTGTTCCTTCCTTCCGCTTCGAAACGCTCTACAGACACGATGGGGAAGGTTATTCAAAGGTAACAGATGGTTAAACTCACAAGTATGGTTAAGACCAGCGGGTGTGCGGCAAAGCTCTCTCCCAAGGAGCTCTTTTCCGTCATCGACACTCTTCCGGTCCTTACCAGTGATAAACTGCTGAATGGCTATGAAGGTGCTGAAGATGCCCTGATCTATGACCTGGATGACGGAAGGGTGATGCTGGAAACGGTTGATTTCTTTCCTCCCATGGTTGATGATCCCTATACCTTCGGGCAGATAGCTGCGGCCAATGCCATTTCAGATATCTATGCAATGGGCGGGAAACCCGCCGTGTGCATGAATCTTGTATGTTTCCCTGCCTGTCTGGATCTCTCTGTCCTCAGTGAGATCCTCAAGGGCGGAATCGATAAAGTACGTGAAGCAGGCTGTGTTATCGGGGGCGGACATACTATCAGTGACCCGACACCTAAGTATGGGCTCTGCGTCACGGGCTTTGCTGAAAAGGGAAAGGTTTGGAGAAACAGGGGAGCAATACCCGGTGATGTGCTTGTCCTTACCAAGGCTCTGGGAGTGGGAATCATTAACACTGCAAAGAAAGCTGATATGTGTGATGATACTTCATTTGAGCTGGCAGTTAAGAGCATGACCACACTCAATAAGCGGGCTTACGAGTGTGCCCTTCCGCTGGAAGTTCATGCCGCAACCGATGTAACGGGCTTCTCCCTGGCAGGTCACTCCAATGAGATGGCTGCATCTTCAAAGGTTAAAGTGGTAATTGATTCCTCGAAACTCAATATCATTCCCGGTGCCCTTGATGGTGCCAGATTCGGACTCATCCCTGAAGGTCTTTACAACAACAGGGAGTATCTGGAGGATAAGGTGACTTTCAGGGGTGATATCCCCCTTGAGTTGAAGGATATCTGCTTTTCTCCGGAAACCAGCGGTGGTCTTCTCTTGAGCCTTCCGGAAAAAGATGCACAGAGTTTCATCTCCTCCTTCGGAGAGCCTGCCCGGATAATCGGAAGGGTAGAGGAAGGTGAAGGGGTGGAGATTATCTGATGGTGGTAAGCGACAATTTCTTTATAGTCCTATTTGGGGGAAAAGGAGTGTTAAATTTCAAAGAGGTTGTCAACGGGAGGTTGTCAACGGTTTTGTGTAAATAGTTTTAATCATAGTTTTACTCTATCTCCAAACATTATTGACAACTGGTTGATTATCACACCCCAGTTCTGAACAGGCATGGTCCATTTTTTCGAGATGTTGTTAATCGCCAGATACATGATCTTATAGACGGAATCGTCATCAGGAAAAGCATTGCGGTTCCTGGTGACTTTTCTCAAGGTGTAGTTAAGGGACTCAATGGCATTCGTGGTGTATATGAGTTTCCTTATCTCTTCAGGGTATGAGAAGAACTCCTTCAGGTCATTCCAGTGGTTTTCCCAGGACTTCCTTATTATCGGGTATTTGGAATCCCATATTTCACCGAATGCCTCAAGCTGGTCCAGAGCCTCTTCCTCATTGGCACTGCCGTAGATTTTCTTCAGATCCCTGCAGATGGCCTTAAGATCCTTATAGCTTACGAACTTCGTGCGTTTCTGACCATGTGCACGATGCACAGCTGTACAACGGTCTACGGGAAAACCGCCCTGACGGCTTCAGGAAAGCCCGTGAGGCCATCCATGCATGCAAACAGTATATCCTTCACCCCACGGGACTTAAGGTCGCTCAGAACGCTCATCCAGAACTTGGCACCTTCATTGTCGGACAGATACATTCCCAATACTTCCTTACGGCCTTCCAGATTGATTCCGAGAGCGATATACAGGGCTTTGTTCTGGTTCTTTCCGCTTTCCCTGGAGTTTATGCGCAGCGCATCAAGATACACTACGGCATACATATCCTCCAATGAACGCCTGCGCCATTCATTGACGTCATCCATCACGGCATTGGTAACCTCACTGATCAGGGCCGGGGACACATCGACATTGTATATATCCTTAAGGTGCTTAACGATATCCCTTGCCGTCATGCCTCTGGCGTAAAGCGAGATGATCTGGTCATTGAAGAGTTCTATCCTCTTTGAGTACTTCGGAACGATGACCGGTTCAAATTCCCCGGTACGATCCCTGGGGACTTCTATTTCCACTTCCTGATCGCCGGTCAGCACCTTCTTCGTCGTATGTCAGTTCCTGCTGTTCCCGGTATTGTTCCCCGCAGCAGAGTTCTTCTTATACCCAAGGTGATGGTCCATCTCCGCTTCCAGGGCCTTATTCAGCAATCTGGTTGTTAATGTCTTTATCAGCCCTCCTTCTCCGAACAACTCATCCTGGGTGATTCCACTTAAATCCAGCTGATCGATTAACTGATCAATCTGATCCTTTTCCTTTGGTGCTCTTGGCATAAGATTCTCCTAAATCTATTAAGTTTCTCTTTTACCATTTACACAAAATATCGTACGCCCTCATTTCAAAGCATCATTACCATATATGGAGGGATACACACGATATCATCCTTAACTATCAGGTTTCTCGGGTGAATAATATAACTTTCTCCTATTCTGTCTTTATATTTTTCTTTAAATCTTGACAGTGATTTAGTTGTGTATTTTACGCCTGACTTTACCTCAATCGGAAATATCCTGTATTTCAGTTTGCTGTTATTTGAAAGTACAAAATCTATTTCGATGTCATTTCTGTGTTTCTCTTCGTTATAATGCGTATAAAAGTACAGTTTATGTCCGTTTGCAGTAAGCATTTGTGCAATGATGTTTTCATAAAGCATTCCTTCATTTAATGAAAGTTTACCTGATAATATCTGCTTATATACTTCATCCTCCAGTAATTCATTTTCATCAAATGCATGGCTTACCAGCAGTCCTGTGTCACCCATATAGCATTTTACATATGTCCTTACTTCATTCACCGATAATCCCGTATTAGGATCGCTGCACATAAAGCATTCATTGGATATCATGGAGTCTGCAAGCCAGAAAAATGTCTCCTCGTATTGTTCAGCTGAAGATCTCTCCTGTATGTTTTTGAAAACCACTCTTTTCTCATGCTGAGAAAGGAGACCGGGTATCTGATCAAATATGGAAAGCACCTTACTCCGATACCGGGTATTTATCTTCATGATATCTTCCCTATACAGTTTAAGGATGTCTCTTTTTTCTCTGTCAGCTAAAGAAAAATCCTTATTGTTTTCCACAAAAAGAATGACAGGTTTAGGCATTCCTCCGACTAACATATATTGTTTAAACAGAAGCATGGCTTTATTATGCAGACTTCTGTCCATGGGTATTCTGTTAATGAAACAGCTCTTGATGCATTCTAAAAGCATATCTTCTCCAAGAGCCCATGCAAATTCCTCAAAATCCAGTGGATACATGTTCAGATGACGTTCTTCTGACGGAATTACGATATCTTTTACATTTTCCTTTATTGAGATCAAAGATCCGGTTTCGATATAGTCATATCTTCCATCTGCCACCAGGTACTTTATCGCCGCCCTTGCCTGAGGATACATCTGTACTTCATCAAAAATTATAACTGCATCCCTTTTTTTTAATCTTTTCCCAAAATGAGCCTGTAGCATCATAAAAAATGTATCAAGGTCATTCAGATAGCTTTCAAAATACTGCTCTACATCTTTATCTTTTTTTGCAAAGTCAATAAGAATATAATTATTATACTCGTTTCTGGCGAATTCCTCACAGATTGTTGACTTTCCGATACGTCTTGCTCCTTCTATAAGAATTGCTTTACTGCCTTTTGATTCTGTTTTCCATTCAAGGAGTCTGGAATATATCTTTCTTTTCAATATCATAGCTTTACCTTATTATGCGCATATATGTTTTTATAATAATATCCGATTATGCGCAGATGTAAATATGTATTTTCTTTTGATTATGCGCATTTATCCAGGGGGATTCTTAAAAAATCCGACAAGTTTGTCAAATTTTACTGTAATTGATGTGTTTCTGGTGTATATGCCTTGATGCTGATAGGTAAGGTTCTGCTTATTGATCATCGTTAGGATAATTGCACGGGGATGGACCGAAAAAGTGCAGGTGTAGCGTTTATTCATGAAAAGATAGGGTGACTTTTGCGCATTCAGCCTTAATTAGATAGATTACCTGAATAGTCCCCAGCCAGGATCACCCCACAATATAGGTGAGTTGATGCGTGCCGGGGATTCGTTTTGTCAACTGCTCAATTAAGATGTTTCTGACAGTATCGTTGCTCTGTCTTTCTTCAGTGACAGAGTTGAAGAAATAATACGTGCAACAAAACGCAACATTTTACTTGCAAATGATAATATGCCGTGGTAAAGTATCAGCATAAAATGATTTTCTTTACAGGAGAGTTTTATATTATGAAAAAATCCAAGGCTGAGATTCAGAGCATGATCAGTACCCTCAAGGGACTTAAGACTGATAACATGTATCTCAACGACTTCTTCCATACATGGAAAGAGACAGATGATGAGATCAGCGCAGTATTTGAGGTTGCTGAGATCCTCCGCGCCATGAGAGAGAACAACATCTCCACCAAGGTTTTCGATTCAGGCCTTGGTATCTCAGTGTTCCGCGATAACTCAACAAGAACACGTTTCTCATTTGCATCCGCATGTAACCTCCTCGGTCTCGAGGTTCAGGATCTTGATGAGAAGGTTTCCCAGATCGCACATGGTGAAACAGTCCGTGAGACAGCAAACATGGTTTCCTTCATGGCAGATGTCATCGGTATCCGCGATGACATGTACATCGGTAAGGGCCACACATACATGAAGACCGTTTCCGAAGCAGTTCAGGAAGGTTACAATGACGGCGTTCTCGAGCAGAGACCCACTCTCGTAAACCTCCAGTGTGATATCGACCATCCGACCCAGTCCATGGCTGATATGCTCCATGTAATCAACTACTTCGGCGGTGTTGAGAACCTCAAGGGCAAGAAGATTGCAATGACATGGGCTTATTCTCCTTCCTACGGTAAGCCGCTCTCAGTTCCCCAGGGTATCATTGGTCTCTTCTCCAGATTCGGCATGGACGTTGTCCTCGCTTATCCGGAAGGCTATGACATCATGGATGATGTTGTTGAAGTCGCAAAGAAGAATGCTGAAGCATCCGGCGGTTCCTTCAAGAAGGTTAACTCAATGGAAGAGGCATTCAAGGATGCCGATATCGTATATCCCAAGTCATGGGCTCCCTTTGCAGTAATGGAAGAAAGGACAAAGCTTGTTGGCGAAGGTAAGTTCGATGAACTCAAGGAACTCGAGAAGAGATGTCTTGAGAACAATGCCAAGTTCAAGAACTGGACATGTACCGAAGAACTCATGAAGACCACCAAGGACGGTAAGGCTCTCTACATGCACTGCCTCCCTGCAGACATTTCCGGTCTCTCCTGTAAGGAAGGTGAGGTTGAGCAGAGCGTATTCGACCGCTACCTCGTTCCTCTCTACAAGGAAGCAAGCTACAAGCCTTACATCATCGCCGCAATGATCTTCCTTGCCAAGTTCAAGGATCCCAGCGCCAAGCTCGAAGAGCTCCTTGAGGATGCAAAGCCCAGAATCAAATAATACTGATATTCATCAGTCCTCCTGCTCCCGGTTACGTGCCGGGAGTTTTTATCTAAGCGACAGGGCAAAAAGAAGCTGCCGGAGATGATCCCCGGCAGCAACATGAAACAAACTCTTTATCTTGAAAGCTCTCTCTTCTCTGCTTCAGTCAGTGTATGTCCGTAGTAGAGTGAATAGAACTCTTCAGCCTTTGAAAGGAAATCCTCTGTGTTGAGCTCGGGATAGAGCTTTGACGCTGCATAGTAGATTCCGATTATCCTGTTTACCGCAGGTGGTGCATCGATCATGGGGAAGAGCACTTCAGGCACTCTGTATACCTTATTAGCCTGAACTGCGGGAAGGTACGCCCATTCGCTCTTCGTCGTGATCACATTATATGCACTGTCTTCCAGAACGAAGATCATCTCAACATTGAGTTTATAGAGCTCCTCGAGGGAAATTTGGTTGTTACCGCTGGAGATCGTGGTATCAACAACGTTGTTTCCGCCCACTGTTTCCAGTACTTCAGCATGGAAGTTTCCTCTTGGAATGGCTCCAAGACCATCCAGGTTGGTTGCATAGTAGAAATCGGTGCTGTCGGTAACCTGTCCTGCAATGGTGTGAGCATAGTTCACTGCTTCCTGAGCGAAGGCTGCAAGCTCATTGCCCCTTTCTTCCCTGTGGAGTGCTTCCCCCATCCTTGAGAATGTATCTGCAATGCCATTGAGATGGCTTTCAATGAAGATTACGGGAATTCCGATGTCCGATGACAGTTTATCCAGATCGCTTATCATGTCTGCAGTGCTTCCCTTGATCTCGCCCACGTCGATCACGACCTGAGGGGAGGCCACAATGAGGGCTTCCCTGTTGAGATTGGCTTTCTTTCCATAGAAGGTTCCCAGTACGGGAAGGGAAGCGTAATCGCTGCCGAAGAACTCGGTTTCAACGGCGGAAGGCCTGGTCGTGACACCTATGATCAGGTCTGAATCAAAGGCAAGCAGGAATGCACTTGCCATGCTTCCGCTAGGAGCAACACGATCGATGTTCACAGGAAGTGTCACTTCACGTCCCAGATCGTCCGTGAAGACGAAGGTTTCCTCTGCCTTTGCCGCTTCTGCTGCCCCCTGTGCGAACAGTACAGTTACCGACAGTAAGAGTACCGTGATGATCAGAGTCAGTTTTTTCATTTATTCCTCCTTTGAGATTACAAAAAGGCCGAATGCCTTTCTGTTGATGGCGATGTATCCGCCTTCAGTCTTTTCTATTGATGTATTTATCGTCCTGTTTTTATAGTTCTCCCTGATGAAGCTTTCCGCTTCCTCCTTTGAGGAAAGCGGCTGGTTGAATGAAAGCCTTTCAAGAGAGAAGGTGTACTTCACGCCTCTTTCCCTGAGATAGTTTACGGTCTCAAGACTTCTGGAAAACCTTGTCTCACCGGCTCCGGCATGTTCATTCTGGATGTAGATAAGCTTCTTAGTGCATGATGATAGAAGTACATCAAGATTATCCTCTTCCCTTATGCGTCCGAAGAAGACGGCAAGAGCCACATCCCTTACTATCGGGGTGGTATAGGCATCTTCTAGCAGGAAGGATGAGGATGGGAATCTGTTTTTTGCAAATGTAATTGCCTTCTCATCCGTGTCGATACCCGTCACGTCAAATCCGTTGGATGACAGTTCGTGAGTAATGTATCCAAGTCCGCATCCTAGTTCCACAATGGTATCTTCCGCATCAAGGTAATCCATAATAAGCTTAGTGAGATCTTTATGGAAACTGGAAGCGGATGCCGCTTTCTCATATAGTCTTATTCTCTCATCACTCCACCACATCATGCCATCCCTTCAGGACTATGTACTGTCCTTTGTAGTATTCAACGGAAATAGGTGTGTTATAGTAATCAGAAAGAATGTCTGCCTTTATTAGCTCTTCCACGCTTCCGCTGAATATAATCACACCATCCTTCATCAGGACTATGCGGGATGCGGTGTTAAGTGCTTCCGATAAGCTGTGCATCGATATTATCGATATGTAGCCATCAGAACTTAGCTTTCTGATGAGGTTCAGAAGGCACTCTGAGTTGCCATAGTCCAAAGCGGACGTGGGTTCATCAAAGAGCAGTATCCTTGATCCCCCAACCAGTGCCCGGGAAGCGGTAACAAGCTGCCTC
This sequence comes from Spirochaetales bacterium, assembly GCA_022788185.1. Classification (GTDB taxonomy): domain Bacteria; phylum Spirochaetota; class Spirochaetia; order Sphaerochaetales; family Sphaerochaetaceae; genus Bullifex. Next base: position 19,213 of record JALEVV010000035.1, read on the forward strand.
TCACCTCCCGAGAGTGTTGTTATGTCCCTGTCCTTAAGGTTTCTTATTCCGAAGAAGTCCAATGCCCGGAGTGCCGCTTCCTCATCCTTATCCTTTGGTGATGACAGTGTGGAAAGGGTAGGGGTTACCCCCATGAGCACATAGCTCAGTACTGAGTAGGAATAGATATTCCTGCTCTCCTGCGGGATGTAGGAAAGGAGTCTGCTCCTTTCCTTAATGGTCATTGTGCCCACATTCATGCCACCAACGGTAACCTCTCCTGATGATGGGGTGAGCAGGTGAAGGATGTTCTTTAACAGCGTGCTCTTTCCGCTTCCGTTCTTTCCGAGAAGGGCAACGGTCTCACCGCTTTCCACCCTGAGGTTTATGTGTTTCAGTGTTTCCTTCCTGCCATAGGAGAAGGAAAGATCTTTAACTTCCAGGATCATATCTTCCTTCCCTCCCTTATTATGAGATACAGGAAGAAGGGTGCTCCGATGAGGGATGTCAGGATACCAAGTGGCAGCTCCACTGTGGTCAGTGTCCTTGAGACAGTATCAACCAGAAGAATGAACGAAGAGCCTAAAAGGATTGAGGCAGGTACAGTCCTCCTGTAGTCACAGCCAAGGACCATGCGGACAAGGTGAGGTATTACCAGTCCCACATAGCTTATCATTCCGCAAAGGGAAGTGGCAGTAGCCGTGATTACTGTCGCCGATATGATGCATACATATCTCAATGCCTTTGTGTTTACTCCCAGGGCCTTTGCTTCCTCTTCACCCTGAGTCATTACATTGAGTCTCCAGCGGAATATCACTATGGGTATTGTTGCCAGTGTGATGAGGATGGCTGTGGGAAGTATGTCTTCAGATCTCACACTGCTCATGGAGCCCATCAGGAAGTATGTTATCTGGGGAAGGGATTCCTCCGGATCGGCAATTAGTTTAACAAAGCTGATTAGTGCCGAGAACACTGATGAGACCATCATGCCTGCAAGCACAAGCGTAAGGGTAGGGTTACCCTTAACATTTCTGGCAATGAGCAGGACTATTGCAACGGCAAAGAGTCCAAACAGGAAGCTTGTCACAGTTATGGTGAAGTAATTCATGCCAAGCAGAATCGCGAGGGCTGCTCCGAAGCCAGCCCCGCTGGTTGAGCCCAGCATATCAGGTGATACCATGGGATTCTGGAATATCCCCTGGTAAACAAGGCCTGCAAGGGCAAGACCTGCTCCTATGAAGAGGGATATTACGATCCTGGGCATTCTAAGGCTGAATATGATGCTTTTTGCCTGGGGTGAGACTGAAAAACCGAAAAGGCCTTTCAGGACCGTTAAGGGTGAAAGGCTGTACCTTCCAAGCTGGAAGGATAGGAGTATTGATACTATGAATATGAGAGCAAAAGGAAAAAGCCAGTGTCTCCTAAGCTTCATAGATCTCTCCGAACTTCAGTCGTGTGAACTCTTCGACTTCCTTTTCCAGCCTTTCATACTTTTCCATGAAGGAAAGTGCATAAGGAGTGAGCGTGGCGCTTCCGCCTCCTGCACCCCCTGCCTGGGAGATTATCGCATTCTCTCCGGTTTCGAGTCTGAAGGTCTTAATCATCTTTCTTGCTTTCGAGTAGGAGAGCCCCATCTCCTCTGCAGCTGTAAGCAGGGAGCCTGTCTTAGCAACGTTCTTCAGCAGTTCAAGTGTCCCGGGACCAAAGAACTTATCTTCATTTATTACTGTCATTTTTACTGCTATCTTCACGATTGTTTTCCAAAAACTATTCGAAGTATAACATATCAATCATCAATATGTAAAATGAAAAATAATGGATGATAAATAAATGATCCTGTCCGGATGGACAGGATCGAAATAACAGAATTCCTTCAATTAATCAAGTTTTTTAAAGGTATGCTTTCCAATACCCCCTGCTTGTATTGTAATGTCAATTGTACCATCTTTAAGATTCTCGGTTGTAATACCTCCAAAATTTGTTGGTTTTTTATCATTAGGAGACATCCAAGCCTCAATAATTATACTTGTTTCACTAGAAGATACATTTACACGATAATTATTTATGGAAGTTAACTTTGTTGTTTCTCCTTTCTCATTTTGTGCATAGATAAATCCTGAGCCACCTTCCAGAAATTCGATAATCAGATAATGATCCTTTATGGTTGGAATTTCACTTGTTTTGTTTGGTTCTGTAGAAATCCATTTTGTGTTAACCAATGGAAGTAACAAGGTTTGATCCCCATCATATCCACAAACATCACAACCAGACCATTTATATTTTCCATATGTAAAATATCCAGGTTGTTCAGTTACTTCGAAATTTCCTGTATGGTTATAGGGCCCAATACTCATGGAGTCAACTGTGACTTTATCTTCTACCATTGCTTCTCCATTATCATAGGCATAGGGTAAATCGATTGGACATTTTACAGAGAAGAAATGACCTTCAGATTCTGGGATGGGTTCAGAATTTATGACAAGAGGAGTAAAAATATCGTAGTTTGTACCTTTTTGTTTCAGAATAATCGAAGTAACATCACCCTGTGAATCAACTACTTCTTCCAGTTCATTCTCTACGACCATGTCACCAGCGCTGATTATTAATTTGGATTCTTTAATTGAATACGGGAAGGAACCAAAGAATTGGGTTTTTACTTCTTTATTGATTACATCGCCCATAAAACCTAATATCTTTGATTCTTCAAAATGATAAATATTAACACTTGCTGGTTGATTAGGCCCGCGGTATCTTGATGAAGCAAAAACCTTTCCGTTTAAAGAAATTGTAGGAATTTCAACAATTGATTCAGTTTTACAAATAGTGCATTTTGTTTTTTTTGTTCCTGTCGTTAAGTAAGTTGCTTTTTTAGTTGTTTCTCCCTCATCCCAAATATGATTCTGAGGATCAACAGGTGTTTCTTCTGTTCTTGTCTCCTTACATCCAGTACAGGTGTAGGTTATTACTCCTTTTTCCGAACAGTTTGCTACTTTTGTTACGGTTCCCTTATCCCATGTGTGTTCATGAGTGTTGTTCTCACATGATGTGAATGCTGCAAGAACAAGGATAAGTGTTAAAGCGATGATAATCGTTTTTTTCATTTTGTTTCCTTTCAAATATGTCATGAGCGAATCACAGGGAAAAAAGCTTCCCTGCGATATCCTATGGATATCAGACAGGAAGCTGTCTGTAATTCCCTATGTTCGTTAAATATAAATTTTTTACATTTAAATACTTAATTAATCCCCACCCCGTTAAGCAAACAGGAGAAAGGGTCATTGATTGTTGTTTCATAGCCCCTCTAACATCAATAAACCTTAATTAGGGCTTTACGCAAGTTAAAATGTGCTGTCAAGAAAAATCGTCAGTACTGTGATGAATAAATAATAAGAAAGCAGATTTTTTTTGTATCAATAGTACATATTGTAATTGATGATAGTTATTTAGGTGTCTCCAAGCATCATGAAGTGACAGGATGGTGGGTGGCGCAGTGATAAAATGGGATTTGTATTTGTGCACATCAGTGTGTGCTATTTTCAGCCATAATGAAATCCCGCCATTCCAGTCCAAAGAAAAAGCGGGATTAATTTTCCTAATTTTCTGAGGTAACCACCGTCTATCGGTAGTTGCTTTCATTTGCAATAGTACTTGGGATTTTCTCTTAAGTCAAAGAGTTGTGAGTTGTTTCAGTCATATTCAGGGTCGATCGTGAATTCAAAGGTGTAATCGGGCCATTTATCTTTCAGAAGTTTCAGGAGTTCCTGCTTGTATGCTCCGTAGTTGGAAACCTTGAAATCAACAACAACATCGAAGTGGACCAGATTGGAATCAAGATGGACGTGGAAAGCATGAAGGGATAGAACATGCGGTGTTTTTTCCTTCAGATACTCAAGTATGTCTTTCTTAAGTTCCCTTACATCCTCCCTGAAGTCGTTTACCGCAAAGAGACCGAAGGTGAAGTATATTCCCAGTTCATCTTCAATTTCCTTTGAGGCATCTGTCATTGCATCAAAGATGTTTTCGGCATGGGCCCTGGTCGGAACCTCCACGTTGCATGTGCCCATGCACCTTTCAGGTCCATAAGAGTGGAGCATGATGTCATAGCCACCCTTCAGAGGCGGATGCTTTCTTATGATTGCCCTGATCTTATCAACGGTTTCCTTGTCAGGGCGTTCACCCATAAGGGCCGAGTTTGTTTCAAGGAATGATGATATGGCTGCATAGAATATGAAGAGTGAAACAACTATACCCATGACACCATCAACGGGGAAGGTGGTGTATCTGGATGCAAAGAGGGATATAAGTGTAAGCGATGTTACGAGCACATCGGAAAGGGCATCCTTTCCGGTTGCCTTAAGCGCTTCACTGTCCACTCTTTTTCCCTGGGTTGTATTCAGGATACTCAGTCCTATCTTGGTTATTATGGATAGGATAAGGATTACAACTGCAACCGGTGCAAGTGTTATCGTTTCCGGGTGCTTCAGCTTATCGATTGAAGACATCAGACAGTTATATCCCGCAATGAGGATGATAATGGAGATTATCATTGCAGAGAGATACTCTGTCCTTCCGTACCCCAAAGGATGCTTTCTGGTAGGCTTCATCTTTCCCATTCTGTAACCCAGCAGGGTAATGACTGCAGAGAGGGAATCGGAAAGGTTGTTGATGGCGTCGTTGGTGATGGCGACACTCCTGGTGATCGTACCTGCGATGAATTTAAGAAGCGAGAAGGAAAGGTTGGCTACGATCCCGGTGAGACCTACCCTTCTTATGACCTTCTGTCTTGTTAAATCATTTTTCATAGAACAACATATTATGTTGCCGAATAGTAACCGTCAAGAGTTATTTGAAAAATTATATTATTCTAACATAAGTAGTTATGGCTAACGCTCTTGGTGTGTTTTAACTTAGTTTTGATAAAAGAACAGCCATGATCACGTGACCATGGCTGTTCTCAGATTAGTTTTTTCTAATAATCTATTTGACTTGTGAAATGCTAGTTAACAGATTCATAAATTCCTTAGAATTAGTAAGACTATCGCTGGTAAAATACCTTCCATTTAAAGATGCGTATTCAATCTGAACATCAGTAACAGTTGGCATACCTTTTTCATCGAAAGTTAAATATTCTACTATCTTAGCTGTTAACGAAGAATCATTAAGTTTTGAGAAATTAACCATGATTACCTGATATGAGTTATTCGGATCTGTTCTATCCATCTTAATACTAAGATTTCCTTTTGTTGATTCTGAATCAAAATTAAATGTCTTGATGTATACATCTTCATCGATTTCTTTTTCAGATATGTCTTCGTAGATAATACGTGGCATAATAGTAATATAATAATTATTAAAACTGTCAGAATTCGTATTATTGGGGTCAATGAGTTCTGTACCGTTAAGCTTTAATGATCCCTGATATGTTGTGACACCTGATGGGTCATTTTCATTAGGTACAATTTTAACAGTAAAATCACTCATTACATATACATCTTTGTCATCACCATCACCAATAATCACAGTTCCGTTGTATATGGTAACTTTACTATATGGTTTATTTGCACCTGATTCTGTTTTTTCATAGGTTGATTCGCTACTAAAGTCTTCTGTAATACTCCCTGAAACTTTTCTTTCGTTACCTTGGCTAATATCGAATATTTTAGCATCTTTTTTTATTGTAAAGGTATATTTATGAGAAACAGTTGATATCCCCGAATCGCAAGCATATATATTCATTTGTGAGAGAGCTGACATAATATTAGAAATGTCTGTATCATTTGCTTTTTCAAACTTATCCTTTGATGGAACATTAGGATCTTCAGCTACACCGGGGATAGATGTCGGATCATCTGTTGCTGCGGGCTCTTTTGTCGCAGGGTTACATGCTGTCATGAATAACAATACTGCTGCAAGCAGTAATACGAACAATGTGGATTTTTTCATAGCTTCCCTCCATTTAAGATGTCTTAACCGTAGCACCGAGGGGGGCTATTGTCAAGAAATTGTCTGGTTCGGAAGGAGAAATAGAGTCATTTGTGAATTATTGTCTTATCGATTAAGACCTTTGTTTTGTGTATCATCCCATGAGAGGTTTATATGAGTTTTTCAGCGTTTGATCTTTATTTCCTGATAATCAACCTGCTTGGATTTGCATTCGGGGCTGTCAATTCCAGGGTGCGTTCGAAGAAGCCTGAGGGGAAGAGTGATGCGGTTCTGGCTTTTCTTTCTGTATTGGGTGGGGCAGTCGGATGTCTTTTAAGTGTGCTCATCTTTGACAGGAAGGCTGAGAAGGGCAATATGCTATCCAGAGTCATCATGTCATGTCTCTCCGTCATCGATGTTATCATCCTTCTGATGGTGAAGGGGACATTATCAGGTAAGCTTTCCTTTGCTTTCTGGGATGTGTTCGTCAAGTATCCCTATGCTCTGGTTTACGTCGGTCTTGTCAATTTCATTTCGTTTGTTCTTTACGGTCTTGACAAGAGGAAGGCGGTGAAGGGGAAGAACAGGATCAGGATAGTCACACTTCTTGGTAGTGCGTTTATCGGGGGCTCTGTCGGTTCCCTTGCCGGAATGTACCTTTTCAGGCACAAGACGGATAAGAATTACTTCTATATCGGGGTACCCCTTATGGTCGTCATGCAGGTTTTTGTACTATTCTATCTATCGAATTTACTTTGTTGACTGTGGAGGCTTATATGGACAAGGCACTTGAATACCATGAAAGACTTCCCCACGGTAAGGTGAGCGTGGTACCCACCAAGCCGTGTGAGAGTGCTGAAGATCTTTCATATGCATATACACCGGGAGTGGCAAAGCCGGTCCTGGAAATCGAAAAGAACCCTGAGGATGCCTACAGGTATACGTCCAAGGGTAATCTGGTGGCGGTAATATCCAACGGAACCGCCATCCTCGGCCTGGGAGACAGGGGGGCCCTGGCATCGAAGCCTGTCATGGAAGGAAAGGGCGTGCTCTTCAAGAGGTTTGCCGACATCGATGTGTTTGACATCGAGGTCGATGAGAAGGATCCTGATAAGTTCATCGAAACTGTAAGGGCCATCAGTCCCACCTTCGGCGGCATCAACCTTGAGGACATAAAGGGACCTGAGTGTTTCTACATTGAAAAGGAGCTTATCAGAAGGTGTGATATCCCCGTGTTCCACGATGACCAGCATGGAACCGCGATCATTGCAAGTGCCGGGCTCATCAATGCAGCCGAGGTTGTTGGAAAGCAGCTTTCAGAAATGAAGGTCGTCGTGAACGGTGCGGGGGCGGCAGGGCTTTCGTGCGCAAAGATGTTCCTCTCCGTGGGCGTCAGAAAGGAGAACCTTATTCTCTGCGACAAGGAAGGCGTCATCAGAAGTGATTACCCCGGCGGAGTCAGGGATGTGTGGAAGCCTTTCATCAACGACAGCGGGATAAAGACCCTTGCCGAGGCTGTGAAGGGTGCCGACATGTTCATGGGTTTAAGTGCCAAGGGTGTTCTGAAGCCTGAGATGCTTCTTACGATGGCTTCTGATCCCGTGGTGTTTGCAATGGCCAATCCCGATCCCGAGATCACCTACGAGGATGCGAAGGCAACCCGTGATGACGTCATCATCGCAACGGGCAGAAGTGACTATCCCAACCAGATCAACAACGTGCTCGGCTTCCCTGCCATCTTCCGCGGTGCACTGGATGTGAGGGCTACGAGGATAACGGAAGGCATGAAGCGCGCTGCGGCATTTGCTCTCAGTGCCCTTGCCAAAGAGGATGTTCCTGATAAGGTTGCAGCAGCCTATGGCGGTGTAAAGTTCTCCTTTGGCCGGGAATATCTCGTTCCGAAGCCCTTTGACCCCAGAGTGGTTCCCGTAGTGGCGGCCGCAGTTGCCGGGGCGGCAGCGGAAGACGGGGTTGCAAGACTTCCTGTTGAGGATATCGACGCTTACAGAAAGAGCCTTGAGGAGCGCCTTTCAAGGTAACTTCCTTTTTCCGTTCACTTTCCGTTTATTATTAATATGAAGGAAAGTGTTCTCTTTGCATTGCTGCTCTCTGCAGCATACTTTCAGAAGGATGTAGCCATTCCCCTGATACTCCTCTGGCTTATATATATTATCAGGTTCAGAAAGAGGTGGGGCCTAGGCATTCTGCTTACTCTGGTGTTCGCTTCTGCACTCTGTCAGATTTACAGGGTGCAGAACACGGAGTTTGTCTCCTACGGCTTTGATGAGACCAAGGTATTTTCAGTCACGGGGCGGGTCGCTGAGGACAGCGTCCCTTCCCGGTGGGGGAGAAAGTCCTGCGTCATTAAGCTTCTCGAGTGCAATCTGAAAGGAGGCGATGTGGCAACTGCAAAGGGCCGCATCAGGATAAGCTACACAGGAGAAGCCCTCTATGCAGGTGACGAAGTACGCTTTTCAGGAAGGTTTTCCGAGAATGGCTTCAATGCAAAAAGCTGCCGCCTCCTGAAGCGTCTTCATGTCACTGCTGTGAGAGCACGGTTCATTTCCTTTATCTATGAGAGGCTCGGAGGCAATGAGGCTGAGAAGGAGCTTTCAGCCCTGCTCCTCCTCGGGATAAAAAGCAACCCTGAGAGCGAAGTCACCGCTCTTGCGGTAAAGAGCGGAAACAGCCACATCCTGGCTCTCTCCGGGATGCACCTGTCGCTTTTCACCTGGATGCTGTCAGCAGTGCTGACTCCTTTATTCGGCAAGCGTTATGCAAAGCTGATATCCCTTTCCTTTCTGCTGCTGTACATCATGATGATTGGACCGAAGCCTTCACTGCTTCGTGCATTCATTCTCTCGTTTGTGTTCTTTGCCTTTCCGGTGAAAAAGGGAATTGATGCGCTGCTTATCTGTTTTTTTATCCAGTTATTCCTGCTACCAGATACGGTACTTACGCTTTCATCGCTTCTCTCATACCTCTCGCTTTCAGGGATAATGACACTGACTCCGATCCTTGTTGCCAGTATTGATTCCTTCATACTCCTTCCTGAAAAACCGCTGTCTGCCTTCTTAGCGACCTTAGGTGCCCTCATCTTCACGGTTCCCGTATCATTTTATGTTTTCGGTGCCTATCAGCTTTCATCCCTCATCACGAGTCCCGTCACGGGTGTGCTGATCTACCTTTACATGTTATTGGCCATGGCAGGGATTTTCACTCCTGCCATGAATGGAGCAGCTTCATATATCCATGACCTTCTTTTGATCGTGATGGAAAAGGGCGCTTCCTTTTCCATGTTCACAACCTTAAACGGGTACTTTGTTCTGTTAGCAGCAGTCGTTATTGTGTCTGTGGCGGGATTGATAAAACAAAGAAGGGTAGGATATCCTAAGAGTCATGTGGAATCTTAACTACACCAGCGTGAAGGAAGTTTCTTCAGTTCTCACTGAGGAAGGACTTGCCATGACAAAGAAGTTCGGTCAGAACTTTCTCATTGACCAGAATGCCAGAGCCGCCGTTGGCGCGGCTGTGGGTGCTGAACCCGGCATGCACTGCTGGGAGATCGGTCCAGGCATGGGGTCCATTACCGCGATGGTGCTTTCTGAGGGTGCCTTCGTGAAGGCCTTCGAGATCGACAACGGATTCTGCAGGCTTTTAAGCGGAAGGGCCTTTGCCGATGAAGAGCGCTTCACGCTCATTTCAGGGGATGCCCTCAAAACCATTCCGCTGGAGAAGGAAGTTCCCGACATCATCTACGGAAACCTGCCATATAATGTCGGCTCTGTGATAATAGCCAGGCTTATTGAGTCTTCAATCCTTCCTCCCCGCATGGTCTATACCCTGCAGAAGGAGGTCGTTGAGAGAATGTGCGCACAGCCGGGAAGCGATGAGTGGTCATCGTTTTCCGTTCTCTGCCAGATCGATTACATCCCCCGGCTTGCATTCGTGATAAAAAAGGGATGCTTTTATCCGGAGCCCAAGGTGGAAAGTGCCGTGGTTGTCATGGAAAGACGGGAAAAAAGCCTTGTCCCTTCTGAGATAAGGGATGTGTTCCTCTCAATGAACAGGGCACTCTTTGCCCAGAGGAGGAAGACTGTCAGGAATAACCTGAAGGCACTGAACCTCCGTGATATCGACAGTGTCCTTTCCGCTTCCGGACTTGCCGGAAGCGAGAGGGCGGAAACGCTTCCCGTTTCCACTCTCGTGAAGCTTGCATCCGCGATCAGTAGTGATAGGTCTTCCTGAGTTTCAGGAGGAAGAAGAGGGAGAGGAAGAAGGCGATTACCTCCGCCACGTCAATTGAAAGCCATATTCCGTCCAGACCCAGGAAGCGGGGCAGTATGAGGACTGAAAGTGTCTGAAGGATGAAGGTCCTCAGCAGTGATATAACCGCAGAGACGATTCCATTGTTGAGGGCCGTAAAGAAGGATGAAGCGAAGATGCTCACTCCCGCAAACAGAAATGAGAGGGAGTAGATCAGAAAGCCCCTAACCGTCATCTCATAGAGCGCCTCATCATATCCCACGAAGAGGTGGGAGAGGGGACGGGCCATCGTGATGCTGAAAGCAAGCATGAAAAGTGATGATATCACGGTAAGAGTCAGGAGTTTTCTGGTGAGGCTCTTCAGCTCCTCATGGTTTTCAGCACCGTAGCAGTAGGAGATTATCGGAGCTGAGCCCGAGGAGAGACCCAGGAACACGGCTACGAAAACCATCGAGACGTACATGAGCACGCTGTATGCGGCAACGCCGTCCTCACCTGCGAAATGGAGCAGCTGGGCGTTGAAGAGCATGCTGACGACTGCCGATGAGATGTTTGACACCAGCTCGGAAAGGCCGTTTGACGCACTTTTCCTGATGGCCCTGAAATCGGGTTCGGGCCTGACGAAGTATAGTTTTCCCTTCCTGTTGATTGAAAAGTACAGAAGCGGGATGATTCCCCCGATCGCCTGGCTTATGGCGGTTGCACCGGCCGCTCCGGGAATTCCCCACCTGAAAAGGGCACAGAAGAGATAGTCCAGTACCATGTTGGTGCCGCAGGCGAATACTGTCATCATCAGCCCGAGTCTTGGTTTTTCAGCCGCGACGAAGAAGATCTGTGACTCCAGCTGGATGAGAAAGAGAACGGAAGTCAGAAGCAGGATGCGGCCGTAGATGATGCAGTTTTCAAGCAGCTCACCGGTTGCACCGAGGAAGGCCGCGATTTCGGGAAGGAAAACCGTTGCGGGGAGGGCAATGGCGAGTCCTGCCAGGGCAGAGGCCAGGTAGATTGTGGAAAACCTCTTCCTTGCCTTCTTCTCATCACCTTCGCCCAGCGTCTTGGCCACAAGGGCACTGCCGCCGGTGCCGAACATGAAGCCGATCGCACCCACGATCATGATTACGGGGTAGATCATGTTCACAGTGGCAAGGGCGTTCTTTCCGACGAAGTTTGAAACGAAGTAGCCGTCCACGACAAGGTATACCGATGTGAAGAGCATCATCGTTATCGAGGGAAGGGTGAATCTGAGGAGCCTTCGGGTGGTGAAGTGGTCACTGAGCCTTATCATAGCTTCGCAAGGCCCTCCTTCATGAGGCGGTTGTACTCCCGGGTATCATCAATGTACGCGGCGCTTTTATGGGCGCCCCAGCCGGAGAGAATCCGGTTTTCTATTTCGATTAATTTTACGACGGTGTCAGAAGCCAGAGCGCTTCCCGCTTCAGTCAGGTGAACGGCCTTCTTCCTGCCATCGGTTTCGGTTAATGTCAGGATTCCATCCGCTTCCAGCTTCCTCAGGGCGGAATTGACTGTCTGCTTGGGCAGTCCCGAGAGTCTTACGAGTTCGGTTATTCCGATTCCGCTTCCCTCACAGCAGAGGGTGTACAGGATTGCGAACGCACTGTCTGAAAGGGAGAACCTGAGCGCCGCCTGATGGTAGAAGTGGTCAAGCTCGGCTATGAGGTGATTTATTCTCCTTAATTCGGGATTTGAATACTTCATATTTGTAAAAGTACGAAATCGTACAAAAACAGTCAACGGTCTGACGGAAAAATACATTGAGTGGACTCTTTGACACCCTTGCGGGAATCAGGGATTTGGCTGATAATGTAAGGGCTATAAATAACGGAGGATTATCATGGCAAATCAGTTTATCGTAGAAACCAGTGCAAGGCACGTTCATGTAACACAGGAAACACTGGAGAAGCTCTTCGGTGAAGGCTATCAGCTTACAGTCAAGAAGGAGCTTTCCCAGCCCGGTCAGTATGCATCCAACGAGAGAGTCACTGTCGTGGGACCCAAGAAGGAAATCGCTAACGTATCCATCCTCGGACCCTGCAGAAAGCTCAATCAGGTTGAACTCTCAGCAACCGATGCCCGCTCAATCGGTATCGACGCTCCCATCAGGGAGAGCGGTGATGTCGCAGGTTCAGGCGCATGCACTCTTGTCGGTCCTGCAGGAAAGGTCGAGCTTTCAGAGGGCGTAATCGTCGCAAAGAGACACATCCACATGACTGAAAAGGATGCTGAGACCTTCGGCGTCAAGAACGGTGAGATCGTAAACGTCCTCGTTGAGAACGGCAACGGCAGAAAGACAATCTTCGGAGACACCGTCATCCGTGTTTCCAACAGCTATGCCCTTGCAATGCACGTCGACACAGACGAGTCCAATGCAGCCGCATGTGCAAGAGCTCAGATGGGCACCATCGTAAAATAATTCGTGTCAGCGTCCATAATGAAGGAGGAGCCTTTTCGGGCTCCTCTGATTTTTTTTCTAGAGTACTATCGAAACGCCCAAGAAGGGAGTTATGTGGAAGAATTTAATCCCCAGGTCTGACTGGGTGTAGGTGCCTTCAGTGATGTTTTTTACATAGTCAGATGCAATTAACGGCATGTAACCCTTCACGCCGATCCTGAATGCCGCATTTTCCTGGAGGCGGAGCGAGAAGGCTGCTTCCAGCAGGAGGTCGATCTCGCTGTGAAGGCGGGAGGTTTCCTCGGTGCGGTAGGGTGAGAAGAGGAATGAAATACCCGCCGCAGGCTCGAAGCAGAGGGCTTTTGTCAGGGAAATCACATAGGACAGAGTCATGTTGGGGGCGAACCTTACCGATTCAAGGCTGCCGCTGACCGGTATGTGGACGAATATACCGCCTCCGAGGGCGAAGGATGGGGACATGTAACCCTTTCCGCCCAGCTCGAATAAGAGGCCGGAGGAGCTGTTTTCCTCTCCGGTCATCCATCCCTTTGAATAGGTGTACCCTGCGTCGACGTTGAAGGCGCCGCCGGCATAAAGCAGCGATACCGTTAAAAGCAGTATCATTAACATGGACATTCTTTTTGTCATGACTGAAGAATACCTCCTCTTCCACCTCTCATCAAGCAGAAAACGGGGGGAATGTTTCATTCCTCATCGGGGTAGGGAATGAAGGATTCATCTGAGAGGGAATCGAGCAAGTCTTCAAAATCCTCAAAGGCGGAATCCATCTGTTCATGAAGGTGTTTCGCAAATGCAGGGGACTCTGCTATGGAGCTGAAATCAAAGGGCGATCCGTCTCCGATCAGGGAAAGTGCATGGGAAGCCACTTCCCGTGCGATTGACGCACTCATCAGGTCGACGTACGCCGGATCCATTTCCTTCTGCAGACTGTGGTCGATATTCATGAAAGCCTCTTTCCTCACTAAGGAAAGTAATTTGATGAATTCCCTCAGCGTGGATGAGGCTGCCTTGACCTTGCCCATGGCATTAAGGACTCCGGCCCTGTTTATGACTGACATGTAGTAGGTCGGATTCGTGATGTCTTCCTCTTCCCGGTCCATGTCAGTGATCATTTTCTTCAGCAGTTTCTCGGATTCACTGAAAAGTCCCTGCTTCGTATATCCTTCAGAAAGGAGCAGAACGTATCCGGCAATATCCATTGTCATGTGGGAAAACTTCTTCCTGATGACTGGAAGGGCCACGGAGCCGATCTGAGTTGCCTCGGCATAGCGCCCTGTTGCGATGCATGCGAGCAGGGGAAACTTTGCCATCTCAAGGCATTCGATGTCATTGATCTCATCGGACCTGGAGAGCGCCTCTTCGGAGAAGCCCTTCGATATTTCGTAGAGCTCCTCATAGTTTTCGCATCTTTCAAGGTATGATGCCAGGGTGTGCTTCATCATAAGCGTCATGATGTGTTCATCACCGAGCTGGGATCGGAGGCATTCATAGGCCTCCCTTGCCCTGTCGGCCAGGTAGGCCGGAGTGTTTTTTGCTTTCTTTTTCTCTTTCATGGATGAATTCTATCATAACTCCGGACTTTTCAGGAAAAAAATGAGCGAAATAGTTCAAATTACACAGTTTGTTCCGGGTTGCGAAAATATGATTACGTGGTATTCTTTCTTCATGGGATTTTCCCACAAACTTTACAGGAGGTCCCGGCCGGGAGCCGGGGACATGAAATGAAGAAAGTTTTAACGTTCGCTCTTGTCGTGCTCTGTGCACTCTCTCTCTTCGCAGGCGGTGCGAAGGAAGCTGCTGAAGGTGCCAAAGAGATCAAAACAGTACTCCTTACCGACTCAACAGGTATCGATGACAAATCCTTCAATGCCGCTGCATGGCGCGGTATCCTTGCCTTCTACGGCGATGAGGGTGCGGGAAGAGGCACACTCTATCAGAACATCACCGCTCAGTCATCTGACGAGTATGTTCCCAACCTGAAGAATGCGGCTGAAGGTGACTGGGACCTGATCATCACCACAGGCTTCACCTGGGCAGATGCACTTGAGGAAGTTTCAGGTCAGTATCCCGATCAGAACTTCATCATCGTCGATGTCGATTACCTGACACAGCGCGACAACCTCATCCAGTACATCTATGAGGAAGAGCAGGGCTCATACCTCGTCGGTATCGCAGCCGCAATGCAGGCAAAGAAGGACGGCATCGAGAATCCTAAGTTCGGTTTCATCGGCGGTATCCCCGGAGCAACCATCACCAAGTTCGAGATCGGTTACTTCGAAGGCATTAAGAGCATCTACCCCAATGCAGAGTTCGTTGACTACTATGCAAACGCATGGGATAAGCCCGAGCTTGCAAAGGCAATGGCAAAGAACTGGTATGACAGCGGCGTTTACTGCATCTTCTCCGCAGCAGGCGGTACGGGCGGTGGTACTATCGCACAGGCAAAGGAGTACAGAATGGCAGGCAAGAACGTCTGGGCAATCGGTGTTGACTCCGACCAGTATGAGGACGGTATCTACGGCTCAAACGGCGAATCCTCAGTTCTTACATCCATGCTCAAGATGGTTGAGAACTCAACCGTCGATGCCCTGACAAAGGTCAAGGAAGGCACATGGAAGGGCGGCGTCGTCAACCAGAACATGGCTAACGGCGGTGTCGGCTACTCCAAGGCAAATCCTGCCCTCGCACCTGAGGCAATCGAGGCTGCCGACAAGGCTGCTGAAGGCATCCTGAACGGATCCATCAAGGTCGACAAGACTTATGCGGAAGCACGCGCAAAGGGTCTTGTTCCCTCAACTCTCTCAGCAATCGACGACTGATCGTCTTTCAGGGCACTTCCTCATGGGGGAAGTGCCCATATTCATCTTCCCTTCATGCGGAGGGAAGATGAATATCAATAATAAGGGTGAAAGATGAGCGAATATGCTATAGAGATGCTTGGCATCACCAAGACATTCCCCGGTATCATCGCAAATGACAACGTGGACCTGAGGATCCGTACCAATGAAGTCCATGCGATTTTAGGTGAGAACGGAGCGGGTAAGAGCACTCTCATGAGTGTGCTTTTCGGTGCCTATGCCCCGGACAGCGGTGAGATCCGCATCAAGGGGAAGAAGGTTGAGATAAAGAATCCCAACATCGCGACGGAGCTCGGAATAGGCATGGTCCACCAGCACTTCAAGCTGGTACACAACTACACCGTCACGGAGAACATCGTGCTCGGACGTGAGCCCCGTAACCGCTTCGGCATAGTATCCCTTGCCCAGGCAGAGAAGAAGGTGAGTGAGTTAAGCAGGCGTTACGGACTCTCCGTAGATCCCAGGGCGAAGATTGATGACATCACCGTCGGTCAGCAGCAGAGGGTTGAGATCCTCAAGACCCTCTATTCCGACTCGGACATCATCATCCTCGATGAGCCGACAGCCGTGCTCACGCCTCAGGAAATCGATGAGCTCATGGACATCATCAGGACCCTCAAAAAGGAGGGTAAGACCATTGTCCTCATTACCCATAAGCTTAAGGAGATCAAGGCGGTTGCAGACCGCTGCTCGGTCCTGAGACGCGGCCGTTTCATAGGGTGTGTGGACATCACACCGGAAACTGAGGAGCAGGAGCTTGCCACAATGATGGTGGGACGCAGCGTGCGCTTCGACATTGACAAGGCTCCGTGCACGCCCGGAGAGGCTGTGCTTGAAATAAAGAATCTCTCGGTGAAGGACTCAGTTGGTACCATGAAGGTAAAGGATCTCTCCCTTACGGTCAGGCGCGGTGAGATCATGGGTGTGGCCGGTGTCGACGGCAATGGCCAGAGCGAGCTGCTCTACGCCCTTTCCGGACTGTCCCCCGTTGCCGGCGGTGAGATAATCCTCTCAGGCAGGGTTATAAACAAAGACACCATCATGGAGCGCATTGAAGAGGGTATGGGCCACATTCCCGAGGACAGAAGGAAGCACGGCCTGGTCGCAGGTCTCACCGTTGCCGAGAACCTGGCCCTCAAGGACTTCAACTCGGATAAGTATTCGGGTCCCTTCGGCATGCTCAACTTCAGGGCCATGGAGGAAAATGCCGAAAAACTCATCAGTGAGTTTGACATCAGGACGGCACAGGGTGCCGTGACCGAGGCGGGCTCCCTTTCAGGCGGTAACCAGCAGAAGGTAATCGTTGCCAGGGAAATAAGCCTTTCCCCGGATGTCCTCTTAATCGCACAGCCCACGAGAGGTCTGGATGTGGGGGCCATCGAGTACATAAGAAAGCGCATCGTCGAGGAGAGGGACAAGGGCAGGGCAATTCTGCTTGTTTCCTTCGAGCTTGACGAGATAATGAATCTCTGTGACCGGATCGCCACGATAAGCAAGGGCTCCATCGTGGGCGTCTTCGACCGGGATGAGGTCACCAGTGAGGAAATCGGTCTCATGATGACAGGCATCAGGGCAAAGGAGGCAAAGTGATGGCACGAAAAGAGAAAAAGAACTTCATAGACTGGTTCCTTTCAAGCCAGGGAGCGACTTCCATAGCGGTCATCCTCATGGGCTTTTTAATCGGAACCCTGCTCGTCATAGCAGTCGGCAGGAATCCCTCGGGACTCTTCACGGCCATCGGACAGTCGCTGATCGGAAAGGCGGGAAAGAACGGCGCCTGGAATTTCAGAAACGTGGGTGAGACTCTGGCTTACTCAATTCCGTACGTCCTATGCGGCCTTCCCATGGGTTTTGCCGCAAGGGTAGGTCTATTCAACATCGGAGGTGAGGGACAGTACATCATCGGAATGCTTGCCGCCCAGGCAGTTGCGGTATGCATTCCTTCCTTCCCCTTCCAGTGGCTCGTATGTCTGGCAGTCGGACTTCTGGCAGGAGCTCTCTGGGGCGGAATCGTCGGTATCCTGAAGGCAAAGTACAAGGTCAGTGAGGTCGTCGCCACGATCATGCTGAACTACATAGCCCTTTACCTGGCCAGGATAATTGCATTCAGAATGCCCGCAGGCCTTACCAACAGGACATATCAGACGGCACCGCTCGCAAAGGATGCCTTACTTGCCAGGTTCCTCATTACGAACTCAAATCTGAACATCGGCTTCTTCTTCATGATCGCCGCATGTCTCATCTACTTCTTCGTCATGGAAAAGACGAAGCTCGGCTTCTCCTTCAGGGCAACGGGCTTCAACATGGATGCCGCCAGATGCTCAGGCATCAACGCGGACAGGGCGATCAGCGTCTCGATGGCCATTTCCGGAGCCTTCGCCGGGCTTGCCGGAGCATGTGTCCTCTTAGGCGGCGCATACACCACCGGCCGTATCATCCAGGGTATGGACAACTACGGCTTCATGGGAATCGCCGTGGCCCTGGTAGGTAACAACAGGGCACTGGGCATCTTCCTTTCAGGCATCCTCTTCGGTGTGCTGAAGCAGGCCCAGTCGATAATGCAGGGTATGAACATTCCTAAGGAAATCACGTTCATCATCCAGGGACTCATAGTTATTTTCATAGCACTCAGGAGCGGTCTTGAACTCGTGAGGGCATACAGGGCCAAGGTCCTTATCAGAAAGGAGGTGAAGGCATGATGCTCCTTCAGTCAATCCCGACGATCATGATGATCGTCGCACCCATATTGATTACCGCGATCGGTGGCATGATCTGTGAGCGCAGCGGTGTCGTCAACATCGCCCTTGAGGGTCTCATGAGCATAGGTGCATGTACCGCGGCCAGCGTTCACTGCATCATGGAAGCCGCAGGCTGCGGCAGGTACTCCCTTGCGGTAGGCCTTCTGGCGGGTATGGCCGTCGCCGGTCTCATTTCAATGATCCACGGTGTTGCTGCCATCGATCTCAAAGCCGATCAGACAATCTCCGGTACCGGTATCAACCTCCTGGCAGACGGTATTACCGTTTTTGCCTGCCAGATTCTCTTCTCCCAGGACAGGTCAAGGGAGTTCAAGGTCGGAATGCTCACGGACGGTCTCGGATTCTATCCCACCTTCTACATTGCCATAGCTGTGGTCCTCGTCAGCTGGTTCGTTCTCTACAAGACACCCTTCGGCATGCACCTCAGGGCGTGCGGTGAGCACCCTGCCGCAGCAGACAGTGTCGGCATCAACGTACGCCGCGTGCGTTACACCGGTGTTCTCATTTCCGGCGTTCTTGCAGGTCTTGCAGGCGGATGCGTCGTTCTCACCCAGACAATCCAGTTCACCTCTTCTCTTATCAACGGACGCGGCTTCATCGCCCTTGCAGCCGTTGCCTTCGGACGGTGGACACCGTGGGGCGTCACCGGTGCGGCCCTCCTTTTCGGAGGAGCTCAGGCGCTTGCCGTCCTTTCAACGAACTTCCCGGCCCTCAAGGTACTCCCTTCAGAGGTCTTCAACATCCTTCCTTACCTCGTGACCCTGCTTGCCCTCGTCATCTTCTCAGGACGTGACTGGGCACCCCAGTCCTGCGGTAAGCCCTACAGCAAGAGTTCATCATGACACCGCATAACAGAGCAGAAAAGGGGGATTTCGCAAAGCGAGTCCTCCTTCCGGGCGACCCCGCCCGGGCAACCTTCGTTGCAGAAGAGTTTTTGTCAGATGCCCGTCCTGTCACCGACGTGAGGGGCATTAAGGGATATACCGGAACCTATAAGGGCCTTCCCGTATCGGTAATGGCATCGGGCATGGGAGGCGCTTCAGCGGGAATCTACTCCTACGAGCTTTACAGGTTCTATGACGTGGAGACGATAGTGAGGATCGGCACCTCCGGAGGCCTCAGGAAGGAACTCCTTCCCGGCGATCTGGTACTTGCCATGACGGCCAGCACCGACAGTGCCTGGGCGCACCAGTATTCACTTAACGGGACACTT
Organism: Spirochaetales bacterium; assembly: GCA_022788185.1. Taxonomy (GTDB): domain Bacteria; phylum Spirochaetota; class Spirochaetia; order Sphaerochaetales; family Sphaerochaetaceae; genus Bullifex. Next base: position 38,641 of record JALEVV010000035.1, read on the forward strand.
TCCCCGGCTCCCGACTTTGACCTTTTCAAAAGCGCCGTTAAGTGTGCCGAGGCGCTTGGACTCAGGCACACTGCGGGAATGGTCTTCTCCTCGGATCTCTTTTCTTCCTACAACGCCCTGGGCGAAGGGGAGTGGAAAAAGTGGGCCGCCATGGGTGCCCTCGTTCAGGACATGGAGACTTACGCACTCTACTCCACCGCGATGTACCTGGGTAAGCGGGCCCTATCCATTCTGACCATGACCGACAACTGCGTTACGGGTCAGAGCTTCAGAAATGAGGAGCGCATGAAGGGTAACTCCGCCATGATAAGGCTTGCCCTGGAGACACTGCTGGAGGACGGAAGATGAGAAACGTCAATGACATCCTTGCCCATCGTTTCGCGTGCAAGAAGTATAAGAGCGATCCGATTTCAAAGTCTGACATGATCTCGATTCTGGAAGCAGGCAGGCTTTCCCCGACCTCCTTCGGTCTTGAGGCGTGGACATTCCATGTGGCAGAGAGCAGTGCCCTGCTCTCCTCCTGTTTTTATCAGGAGAGCATGAAGACATCCCCCGTGACGGTGGTTATCACCGTAAAGAGGGGGTGCTTCTTCGATCCCGACGGAGCTTTCATACGAGAGCGTGCAGAGCGTTTCCCCGGAAGCGTGGAGGAGTTCATCGATGACTACCGGGGCTACTATGAGTTTCTCAGGGACGGGGGACGCCTTGACGGATGGTCAAGAAGCCAGGCCTACCTGGCGTGCGCATCCATGATGACAAGGGCTGCTGAAATGGGTATTCAGAGCTGTGCTATCGAAGGCTACGACAACGATAAGGTTCTTTCGGTCCTGGGTCTGGATCCGGAGCTTGAGGAAGTCGGCATTGTAGTGACCTTCGGATACCCCGATGAACCGGAGCGGGAGAAGATAAGGATCAGTCAGGAGGAAGCATTCATCTTTCACTATGGAAAAGATAATATTTGACTGTGATACGGGCCATGACGATGCGATCGCGATTGCCATGGCCGCAGGTCTCAAGGATGAAATCGAGATAGTCGGAATCATAGCCTCAATGGGAAACTCTCCCCTTGAGAACACGCTGAGAAATACCCTTAACGTGGCAGAGGCCGTTGGACTGGAGTGTCCCGTCTTCAGGGGCTCTGAGAATCCGCTTGTAAGACAGCGCGTCGCGGCCGGTGACTTTCATGGTGAAAGCGGCCTTGACGGTGTTTCCTTTCCGCCCCGAAAGCGGCAGGAGTGCATGGGAAACGGCATCCTCTGGGCGATTGACACAGTAATGAGTCACCCCGGTGAGATAACCTTCGTGTCGGTGGGACCTTACACGGATCTGGCACTCTGCATCAAGGCAGAGCCCGGTTTTGCAAAGGCATTGAAGAAAATCGTGCTCATGGGCGGCTCGATGGGGCGGGGAAATGCGACACCCTCTGCGGAATTCAACATCTTCGCCGACCCGGAGGCGGCTGAAATAGTTTATTCCTCCGGTGCAGAAATCGTGGCGATGGGGCTGGACGTGACAACTAAGGTAACCCTCACTGAGGAAATCCACGACAGGATAAGGAATATGAAGGACTCTGGGTATAAGAAGCTCCTTCTTGATCAGCTGGCCTTCTACATCAGGTCAAACCTCACCCATAACGGCTCGATGCCGAACATGCATGATCCGTGCACGATCGCATATCTTGCCGATCCCGGCATGTTCACCCTTGAGCGCCATCAGGTCCATGTGGAGACAAAGGGTGAGCTTACCTACGGCCGTACGGTGACGGGACCCGTCGATGAGACAGCCCCGGTCAGCTTCGGCACTGACTGTGACACAGAGAGGTTCTGGCGTCTCTTTTTCAGGTCAGTCGGAAACCTTAAGTGAAAGCAATTGTAAAAAAGGAATAAAACAAATAAGCTTGTGGCCATGCAGATCGGAGTATACGGACTTGGAAGATTCGGCTCATTCTGGGCATCGATGCTTGCACGCCATCCATTTAAGGATGCCCGTGTCGTGGCATATTCCCGCTCGAGTCACAATCTTCCCTTCGGAGTAAATAAGGTTAGCGAGGATGAGGTGTTGCAATCCGACATCCTCTTCTTCTGTGTCGCGATATCATCCTTCGAGGATGTGCTTGAAAGCGTATCGGGAAGGATAAAGAAGGGCTGTATCGTCATGGACACATGCTCGGTAAAGACATACCCCGCCGCCTGGATGGAAAAGCATCTTTCCGGGCAGGGACTTTCCCTCATCGCAACTCACCCGATGTTCGGGCCTGACAGTGCCAAAAACGGCATCAGGGGCCTTCCCATCGTCATGTGCAGGCTGGAAGAGTGCGATGACCGCTATGACCTTGTTAAGGATTACTTCACTTCAATCGGGCTTCAGGTACTGGAGATGACTCCCCGTCACCACGACAGGGAAGCCGCCTACTCACAGGGGGTTACCCACTTCGTAGGGAGAACCCTCCATGAGCTCGGCATGTGCCCGACCCCGATAGCCACCCAGGGCTACCGCTCCCTCATGACGATCGTGGAGCAGACGTGCAATGACCCGATAACCCTCTTTTACGATCTTCAGCGCTACAACCCATATGCCAAGGAGATGAGACTCTCACTGCAGGTTGCAATCGAGAAGGTGCTGAACACTCTGGCCGAGCAGGAGGAGGAACTGCGTTGAACGTATGTGTCTACACCCTCGGCTGCAGACTCAATCAGTGTGAAAGCGAAGCCATAAGCGACAGCTTCGTCAGGGAAGGCTTTACCATCGTCGGTGAAGAGGCTTCTTCCTCCCTCACGATCGTCAATACATGCACCGTTACCAGCAAGGCCGAGCAGAAGGCCAGAAGGATGATAAGGCTCTTTGCGAAGCGCTCGGAGGCAGTTGTCGTTACCGGATGCTACGCGGAGATGAATTCAGACGAGCTCAAGGCGCTCGGTGAAAACGTCACGGTCGTTCCCCTTGTGAAGAAGGCCTCCCTTCTCAATCTGGCGGCTCACATAAAGACATCCCTCATGGCAGGGTGCAGCGTGGCTGAGAGTGTCGCCTCCTTCAGCGATGAGGAAGCATCCCCCTTCAGCTACAGGGCAGAGTCCTTCTCATACCACTCAAGAAGCTATCTGAAGATACAGGAGGGGTGTGACAACGAGTGTGCCTACTGCCGTGTCCATGTGGCCAGGGGCAAGAGTCAGTCCCTTGACAGGAGTGAGGTCATCAGAAGGGCTCTGGAGCTGGAAGAGGCAGGTTTTTCAGAAATCGTCCTCACCGGAGTCAATCTCACCATGTATGACCATGAGGGGGACGGCCTCGGAGGGATGCTCCTGGAGCTGCTTCCCAGACTCAGAAGTACCACCAGGCTCAGGCTGAGCTCCATGGAGCCCGACCACATCGATGAGAAACTCATCGAGGCATGCGCGGATGTGAGGATGCATCCTCACTTCCACATTCCCCTTCAGAGTGCCAGCGACAGGGTGCTGAAGAGGGTGAACAGAAAGTATTCAGCCTCCCACCTGGAGTGGGTCATACGTGAACTGAGGCGCGTCAAGGATGATCCCTTCATCGCATGTGACGTCATAACCGGGCTTCCTTCGGAAAGCGGGGAGGACTTTGAGATCACCAGGGATTTCCTCATTAAGGAAGGCTTTGCCGCCCTCCACGTCTTTCCCTTCTCGCCTCGCCCCGACACACCCCTTGAAAAGGCCCGGGACAGGGTGGAGGAAAGAGTCAGGGATGAGAGGGCCGCTGTCCTGAGAAGCCTCTCAGCCGAGCTTACCGAGAGGTATGTTTCACGCCAGATAGGCAAAAGAGGGGAAGTGCTCCTGGAAACCAGGAGGGACGGTGCATTCTACGGGACCACGGGAAACTATCTCAAGGTCCGGGTGGAAAACGTGCCGCTCTCTGCCCAGAGGGGACAGCTGCTTTCAGGCACGCTGACAGGAAAGGGAGTATTCACTCTTGACGAGGCATAATGCGGACTTTGACAGTCCTCAGGTAAGGAAAACAATAATCAGACTGGCGCTTCCCATGATCGCGGCCCAGTTCATAAACCTCCTTTATTCCATCGTGGACAGGATGTTCATCGGACACATACCCTCTGTGGGACAGAGTGCGCTTACGGGCGTCGGACTGTGCTTTCCGATAATCCAGATCGCATATGCGTTCAACCACCTCTGGGGCTTCAACGGAGGAGCTCCGCTTTCGTCCATAGAACGGGGAAGGGGAAACCGCGAGGAAGCCGGAATGATACAGGGCAACGCCTTTGTCATGCTCATCCTCACCGGTCTCATAATGACTGCAGTCTCACTTCTTTTCACTGCGCCGATACTCCGCCTCTTCGGTGCAAGCGATGGGACGATAGGGTATGCTTCAGAGTATCTCAGGATCTACTCACTGGGCTTCACGTTCTCCCTCGTGGCAACAGGCATGAATGCCTTCATAAACAGCCAGGGCTTTTCCAGGACGGGAATGATGACCGTCGTGATAGGGGCGGCACTCAACTTCGCCCTTGATCCTCTGTTTATCTTCGTCTTCGGGTGGGGTGTTTCCGGTGCCGCTGCCGCCACGTGCATTTCCCAGGCTGTATCGGCAATCTGGGTATTTCTATTCCTGATATCGAAAAAGCCGCTTATAAGAATTGAAAGAAGGCATCTTGCCCTGGACGGAAAAAGGGTTGGAAAAGTTGCGGTTCTCGGACTTTCCGGATTCACCATGGGAGCCACGAACTCCGCGGTCCAGATCGTATGCAACCGCATGGCCTTCATGTACGGAGGAGACCTCCTCGTCGGAGCCATGACCGTCATAAACAGTGTCCGCGAGATCTTCTCGACCCCGATCGGAGGCTTAACCAGTGCATCAAGCCCCGTAATGAGCTACAACTACGGAGCAAAGCGCTATGACAGGGTAACAAAGGCAAGCAATTTCGCGATTTTGGTAAGCGCCGCCTTCTCTCTGGTATTCACCCTGGCAGTGGAACTCTTTCCCCATCTCTTCGTCGGAATATTCACTCCTGACGCTTCCCTTGCCGAAGTGACGGTGAGGGCAATGAGAATCTACTTCTGTCTCTTCCTGTTCATGTCGCTTCAACAGGTTGCCCAGAGTACCTTCGTGGCATTGGGGAAGGCGGCAAATGCGATTTTCTTCTCCCTCTTCAGGAAGATCATCATTGTTGTTCCCCTCACGATCCTGTTTCCCCTGTTCATGGGAGCGGATGGAGTCGTTGCCGCCGAGCCTGTAAGCAATCTGGTGGGTGGACTTGCCAGTTTCATAACAATGAAGATAGTAACCGGAAGGGAGTTCAGGGCCGCCGGATCCGCTCGGTGATTATCACCTCCGGGTCGGGAATCATGACACGGGAGAAGGGCGGAACGGATGTTTTGATCCAGGCGGATGAACCTATTGTCGTGTTGTCCCCGATCACTATGTCACCGAGCACCGTTGCATTGGCGTAAATCGTGACGTTGTTCCCGATGGTCGGATGACGCTTCGCACCCTTTAAGAGCATTCCGCAGCCGTCCTTGGGAAATGAGAGGGCACCTAGCGTCACGCCCTGATAGAGCTTAACGTTGTTCCCGATCACGGTGGTCTCTCCGATTACCACGCCGGTACCGTGGTCGATGAAGAAACTTTCCCCGATCGTGGCCCCCGGATGGATGTCTATGCCGGTCTCCCGGTGCATGAGCTCGTTCATCATCCTGGGAATGAGCGGGACACCTTCAGTGAAGAGCAGGTGGGCCACCCTATGAACCGCAAGGACCTTGAGGGCCGGGTAGCACAGAATTATCTCATGCTGGCTTCTGGCGGCAGGGTCTCCCCTGAATCCGGCCTCTGCATCCTTTTTTATCAGTGTTCTTATGGAAGGAAGCTCGGTAAGGACCTTTTCAACGACCTCCTCAACCCTTCTGTCGGCAGCATTGCTGTCCATTCCCTCATAGAGGTATGCGAGCCTCGATGCCTCACTCAGGATGGAAACGAATCGCTTCATTTCCGACTTCACCGCACACTCCAGCGAGAGACAGCAGCTGTCTTTGGTCCGCCCGGGAAAGAAAAGCTCCATGAGAGTGGAAATGAGATTTGACGCATCCTCCATCCTTGGAAGTGCGGTCAGTCCCTGAAAGTTATGAACCCTCTTTGTCCTGTCAAATGAGCTGAGGTACGCCCTTACGTGTTCGTCGATGTCCATGACAGAAATATAACACTTTTAATTGGAAATAAAAATAAGCGGAGCTTTCCGCTTATAGGATAATTCTTATTTGCGGGAGAAGTGAAGGGCCCGCCTCTGAAAAGACGGGACGGACACATTATTCGCCGTCACTCTTCAGCATTGAGAGTACCTGAGGTCTCAGCTTCCAGGCTACCAGTGAGCTTACGATCATCTTAAGGACGTCACCGACGATGAAGGGGGTAAGTCCGCCTGCAAGAGTCTGGGAGAGGGTGAGGTGGCGGGAGAACCCGAGCCAGAAGAGTCCCGGGATGTAGATGGCCACTGTCGCGACAAAGGAGGCAAGGAGGTAGTACCAGAGCGGTTTTTCCTTCTCTGACCTGACCATGAGGCCGCCGATGATAACGGCAGGGATGAGGCCGATGAGATAGCCGCCGGTGGGGCCTGTCACTGCCGCAAGTCCGCCGCCGCTCGTGAAGATCGGAAGACCGATGATTCCGAGAAAGAGGTAGACCAGCACTGAGGAAATGCTGACCGGAAGGGGAAGAAGGAGTGCCGCCACCAGAGTGAAGAGTGTCTGGAGTGTGATGGGTACCGGAGGAAGCGGTATCCTTATGAAGGCGCCTACTGCGATGAGCGCTGCGAAAAGTGCGATCAGTACGATCCGGGTAATCTTAGTTCTGTCCATATTGTAAACCCTTTATGAATGAAAATGAGTTTACAAATATCATTGCAATTTGTCCATACCCATGTTTACCGATCCGGTGAATTGGAATTATAATCTCATTCATGACAACGAAAGACAAAGTTCTCCGCCTGCTTGAGGAGAATGAGAGCGGATATATTTCCGGTGAGGAGATGGCTGAAAAACTCAGTGTCAGCAGGGCCAGCATCTGGAAGGCCGTGAAAGCGCTGACCGATGAGGGCTATATCATAGAGGGTGTCACGAAGAAGGGGTACAGGCTCGTATCGGCCGATATCCTTTCTCATGAGACGCTTTCTCCTCTCATCCCGGTTCCGGTTTACTACTACCCTGAGATCGATTCCACCAACAACGAGGCGAAGCGCCTCGTGGCAGAGGGAGTGAAGCCTCCCTTTGCCGTCATTGCCGAGATGCAGACAGGAGGACGCGGCCGCAGGGGCAGAACCTTCGTCTCCGATAAGGGAGGCACTTACTTCACGCTATGCATCGGGACTTCGGATGGCCTTGACATCGAGAGCACGACGACAAGATCGTGCCTGGGGATCGCGGATGCAATTTCATCACTGGGCTTCTCACCCCAGATCAAATGGGTGAACGATGTTTATCTTAACGGGAAAAAGTGCGTCGGTATTCTGACAGAGGGCATCATAAGCCTGGAAGAAAACAGGGTGAGCGAGGTGCTTATCGGAATCGGAGTCAACTTCATGACAAAGAGTTTTCCAGAGGAGCTTAAGGACATATGCACATCCCTCTATCCCGATTCCAATCCGCCCATCACCAGGGCTGAGTTTCTGTCCCGTGAGATCAGAAACGTGCTTTCGGTCCTCAGTGAGAAGGATTACATAAAGAGGTACAGAGAGCTCTGCTTCGTCATCGGGAAGGACATCGATGTGATAAAGCTTGATGAGAAGAGAAGGGGACACTGCATCGATGTGGATGAGAGAGCCCATCTCGTCGTAACCTTCCCGGACGGTCACACTGAGCACATTTCCAGCGGGGAAGTGTCGGTGCGCCCTGTTGAGAATCATCGGGATATCTAATATAGTTGGAGTCGTTATGTTACAGAGAATAAAGAATCAGTGGAAAGATTTGGTCGCCTGCGAGGTAAAGGCCCTTGCAGCGGAAAAGGGCTTTGCCATCGAGCCCGACATACAGGTACTGACCCCTCCCAAGCCGGAGCTGGGTGATGTCGCATTCCCGATGTTTGCCTTTGCCAAGGCCATGAGGATGGCTCCTCCTGCCATAGCAGCCGAGGTAAAGTCCAGACTTGAGAAAAAGAGCGGGGTTCCATCCGGCGAGCTGCTGGTCGCAGGTCCCTATCTCAACCTGAAGATTGATACTTCCGCCCTTGCAGGGGAGCTTTATGAGAGAGTCTCCGCAGAGGGGGATGAGTACGGAAAGAACAAATCCCTTTCCGGACGCAGGATCATGATCGAGTTCTCATGCCCCAATACCAACAAGCC